>CAYVRH010000235.1:0-2795 GCA_964452955.1 uncultured Anaerolineaceae bacterium
GACATTATTTTATTTACCGAAAAAACCCCTGAAATTATCAAAAAATTTTTGGAGTTAGTTGGAACCCTGCTGCTAGGATTTGCGTGATTTTGGCTTAATCTATCGATTCTGCCTTTTTCCATCGTTTTATGAGTTTGATCCAGCCTAAATTACATTAAATTCCACGCCAAACGTCTTAAGTTCCGCTTCAAGTTGTTCAGCAGACTTGAAATGAATGGTTTTGAAACCCAACTGCTCCGCTGCCTGGGTATTGCCATTGCTGTCGTCAATAAAAATGCATTCCTGGGCTGGGCGGCCGATCCTATCGAGCAAGATATTAAAGATTGCCGGATCCGGTTTGATCAATTTCACGTCCGCTGAGATTAAAATGTCATCAAAAAGATCAAAGAAAGCATAAGCTTTCCGCACGGGCAAAAACTTTTCAGCCGGCCAATTACTCAGTCCGTAGAGGGGGTAGCCCGCTGCCTTCAATTTTTCGAGAATTTCGACCACTGGCAGAATGGGGCCGCTGATTGTTTCGGGATAGCGTGGATCATAGGCCAAAATCATCTCCCGGTGTTGCGGAAATCGGGCAGCCAATTCCTGCACTCCTTGCGCCATCGGACGGCCACGGTCATTTTCGCGGTTCCAGGCGGCAAAATCCACCTCTTCCATGAAGCGTTTTGTGTCTTCACGGTCGTTCCCCAGGAAGTGACGATAGAGGTAGTAAGGGTTCCAGTCTACCAGAACCCCTCCGAAATCAAATATGATCGCTGGTTTTGGTATTGAGTTTGCTTTCATGTTCTTGTTGATGCTTCTCTTTCGATGATTACACAGTGATGTGGGATTAAAGCCAGCTCCGAACAAAATCCAGGTTTTGCAGGTGCATTTGCCATCCGTCTGGTGTCTCAGCACGGGTTTCCTCGATTTGCACCAAAAAATTTCGCCCCAGCACTTCGATGTTGCCCGCAAATTCCTGCGTGCCCAATGCCAGCAGCGCTTGCAGATAGCGCCGGTCCTGCTCCAGGCGTCTTTTGGCTTCAGTTGGGCTTGCATGCGCGCCGTGCCCGGGAATGATCCATTCTGCCTGTTGAATCAGGCCCTCGAGTTTGTCCAGGCTTTCCAGGTATTCCAGCAGAGATTGACGGCTGCCTTCAATGGAGGGCGGCTCGATATCTGAGAGCGTGTCGGCTGCGAAGAGTACCTGAAATTCAGGAAACAAAAATGCACTTTGCCCACTCATGTGGCCGGGAATATCTACAACCTCCACTAAAATATCATTGAGATTATTCAAGCCATTCGATAAATGCGTTAGATGTAATAAGTGCTGCTGAAAATATTGGCGGTTAATGTTATTCAATGCATTTCCAAACGCGCTCAATTCGTCCAGTATCTCCTGCTGATGGAGCGTAATGTATCCCAGTGTGCCTTCTGAACAATACCGCGATGTCTCATCTCCAAAAAGGGCTGACCAGAACAGGTGGTCGTAGTGGGCGTGGGTGCTAAAACCTGCCAGAACTTTGCTTGGTCCCATAAAAGCAGTAATACGTTCAAGATCCGCCTGAGTGAAAGCCGGATCCACCAGTAAATACCCACTCTGAGTTTTCAAAATACCTGTATTGGTATGAAATATCTCCGACTGGTGGATGGCCAGATCGGGGCGAAGTTGAGTGAAATGCGCGTCCATGGGATTGCAGGAAATGATTACTGTGTCAATTTGGCGATGAGCACTTCAAAGGCGATGTCTCCAGGGAGGCCGCCAGTCTTCATACTCTCGTCAATCTCGAGCAATTTGGCAAAAATTTCAATCAGCTGCGGTAAATTGAAACGCTTGGCCTGATTAGCCAGCTTCTGCGCCACAAAAGGCGGCAAATTCAGTTCCTTGGCCACAGCATCTGCCTGGCCGCCTTCATCCAAAATTTCACGCACCTGGATCAGCTGCCGGAAATGGCGCTGAATCATGGGTGCCAATTCAACCATGTCTTTCTGGTCAGCCAGGATGCGGAATTGACGCATGGCTTTGCGACCATCGCGGTCGCCCAGGGCATCGGTGAGCTCAAAAATATCACCCTCCTGCTCTTGAGCGGTCAAAAGGATCACGTCCTGTGGGCTCACCGGTCGGGCTGAGCCGGCATAAATGAGCAACTTCTCAATTTCCTGCCTGGCGCGCAGCGTGTCATTGCCGATATAAGAGGCCAACAAATGCGCCGCTCCGGGATCAAAACTGCCGCCAGCCGCTTTGGCCGTATCGAGTACCCACTTTGGCATCTCGTCGTCCCTTGGCAGCTCACAATTGATAACCTTGCCACGGGTTGCATCCTCGTGGATCCAGTCAACCAGCCAAGCATACTGCCTTGCGTTCTCCCAATTACGCTCCTTGCGGCGGATAACCAGTTCATCCTCGACCAAGAGCAGCAAACGAGTGCTTTCAGGTACTTCAGCCAGTACTTCAAGGGCTTTCTCGGAAGAGGATTTGCCCATTTTGGACAGGAATTGACGGCCTTTTTCTACGATCACCAGGCGCAACTCAGTTAGAAAGGGGATAGTTAGGCAGGCTGAACGCAATTCTTCAAGCCGCAGGGAATCACCGTCGAAAATGGTTGTGTTCATTTCCGCCATGCTTTCATCCCCCATGGCGACCTTCACCCGGGCAATTTCTGCCGCGAAACGGGTAGGGTCATTGCCTCTCAAGAGCAGGACGCTTGGAGTTTCAGGGCTCATAGCAGCAAAGAGAACTTATTTTCCTGTGTGAACGAAATGAACCAGGCTTTTGCCGTAACCATTACTTTCCACCAGCTTGACACCTAGGTCACCCA
>CAYVRH010000236.1:0-2767 GCA_964452955.1 uncultured Anaerolineaceae bacterium
ATTTGGCACAAATCCGAAGACAGCTCGTATTTGTGCCAGGACCTTCGATGGGCCTATGGCAAGAACCAGGACTACTATTAAGAAAATAGTTACTATAGCGTAAGCCCAGGCGCGGGCAAAGTGGAAGGGGGGTTTGGTTTTTGCTTCAGGATTGGGCTGATAAGCCTGCAACTTGGCTTCCAGACGGTTGAAGAAGGCTGGGTCGGCATCAGGCAGGCGGTAGCTTTTCTTGATTTCTTTCTCAAAAGGATTGATGTTGTTCATTCTATTTCTCCACCTGGGCTTGCAGGCGCTCCAGGAGCCGGTAATATTTCTTTTTGATGCGGGTCTCAGGCTCGCTGAGGATCGAAGCGATCTCAGCGAAGGGCAGGTCCGCCACAATACGTAGGCGCAAGTACTCTTGCTCCAACGGACGTAGACGGGATATAAGGCCTTCCAGGTCGCGTAAACGGTCTCGGTCGGTTTGGGAAAACTCCCCTCCAGCCGAGTGAGCTTGATCAAGATTCTCGTCAAAATCTGCGGCAGGGTGGCGCTGAGATTTACGGAAGAAGTCAAAGGCTTTATTGCGGGCGATGCTAAATACCCACGATCGGAACTTGAGCGTATCGCGCAGCTTGGACAAATTTTCAAGCGCAGTCACAAAAGTCTGTGATGTTAAATCTTCTGCATCTCTCACGTTGCGTACGCGGCTGTAGAGATAATAGAAGACCGGGGTTGCATTCATTCTGTAAAGCTCGGAAAAGTTGACGGCTGTCTCCTGGCTTGCCACTTCATTTTCATTCATACTGAAAGTGGATGCTTCTCTCGTAAGGATTTTGGTTTCATCCATTCATATCCCTTTCATTGATATTCCAATTAAGGATTCATTGATTATTGTAGCTACATTAATAAAGTCGTTGGGGGTGAGAGAAATGTGACAATTTAGTTTCATGCTACCTGCATGCCACCGATCAAGGCACCCAATATTCGCCGGTTGGCAATGTTATAATCTTTTGAGTTATTTGAGGAGTTTGCCCCATGTTTGACCACGAGAAAGACCTGATCCGCCAGGAATTCGAACGCTTTACCGACCAGCACAATCTGGAAAACGCCCCCCTAAATTGGCGGGATTTGCCTTTTTCCGGCGAATGGGGCCTGGCGATTCCCTTCTTTCCAATTGCCGCGGCTGATAAGAACCGAGTTGATCCCGTTCCCCTGCATGCCCAAAGCCTGGGCGAGGCCTTTGTTTCAGCTGTCTCCCATATTCCTGGCATCAGCCGGGTTGAAGCAATAAAGGGATATGTCAACCTCTACTTCAGCACCGCCCACTTGGCAAAACAGGTTGTTGAGACTGTCCGTTCCCAGGGTGCCGATTTTGGACGTGTTCAACCAACGGGCAAGCCGACCATGGTGGAGTACTCAAACCCCAACACACATAAACCGCTGCACGTTGGTCATTTGCGCAACATGATCCTTGGTGGTGCCACCTGCAACTTGCTGGAAGCCAGCGGTAAATCGGTGGTGCGGGCTAACTACATTGGGGATATCGGCCTGCATGTCATCAAATGGCTCTGCAATTACGATCTCTACCACCAGGGCGAACAGCCTTCCGAAGATAAGATGCGCTGGATGAGCGACATTTACACAGAGGCTGACCGGCGTTTCGCCTCTGAGCCTGGTTTTGAAGAAAAAGTGCGTGCCTATTTTGCCCGTTGGGACGCTCATGACCCCGATTTGCAAGCTCTCTGGGAGAAAACCCGCGCCTGGTCCATGGAAGGCATGCTGCAGGTTTACGATTTGATGGGTTACCAATTTGACCGCATTTACTTTGAAAGTGAAGTGGAAGAACCCGGTAAAGCCATGGTCGCTGAATTGCTGAAAAGTGGTCTGGCTGAAGATGGGCGGCCAGAAAACCCGGTCATCATCAACCTGGATGAGATTCTGGGCACCAAGGAAGAATACCGTGTGGTAGTCATTTTGCGCTCAGATGGCAGTTCTTTATATGCCACCAAGGAAATTCCGCTGGCCATCATGAAATTTGAAGAATTCGACCTGGATGAGTCCATCTATGTCATTGATGTGCGCCAGAGCCTGCACATGAAACAAATGGCCAAGGTGTTGGAGCTGATGGGTTACCCATGGGCTGCGCGCATTCACCACCTGGCCTACGAAATTGTTAATTTACCAGGCAACGTCACTATGTCTTCCCGGGATGGCACCGTGGTTTTATTGGATGATCTCGTGCGCGAAGCCACAGAGCGTGCTCTAGCAGTAGTCAGCGAGAAGAACCCCGACCTTGAACCCACGACCATGCAGGAAGTTGCCCGAACGGTTGCCCTTGGGGCAATTAAATATCCAATGATCTCACGCGAGAACACAAAGATCGTCACCTTCGATTGGGAGACCGCGCTGGACTTTGAAGGCCAATCCGCCCCCTACATTCAATACGCGGTAGTGCGCGCTAAATCGATCCTACGCAAAGCCGCCGGCATCGCCATTCACACCCCGGAATACGATTACCCGCTCAGCAGCCCTGAAGTCAACCTGATCGACAAAATTTCAAAACTGCCCAATGAAATCCAGCGGGCTGCCAAAGAATTGAAACCCTCGCTTTTGGCCGTTTATGCTTACGAACTTGCCCGTAATTTTAATGATTTCTACAACCAATGCCACGTGCTTGGCGAGGTGGAAATGGTTCAAAACGCACGACTGGCCCTCGTGGACGCTGCCCGCATTGCATTAGAGGATGTTTTGGTAATTTTGGGCATCAAAGCACCTCAAGTGATGT
>CAYVRH010000237.1:0-2747 GCA_964452955.1 uncultured Anaerolineaceae bacterium
CCAGGCCGTATGAACATCGGCCAGGTGCTTGAAACTCACCTTGGTTGGGCTGCCAATAAACTGGGCTTCCGCGCGATTACACCTGTCTTTGATGGTGCCAGCGAAGAAGAAATTGAAGCTGAACTTGCGCGTGCCTGGCTGATCGAAGAAGCCTGGCGTGCGACAGCCGAAGAAGCCTGGAATTGGATCAGCAAGATTGAACACTCCCCTGAGGACCTCAAGGACGACGATGAAGTTCGCCTGCTCTATCTGGAACAGAAATTAGCCGGTAAAGGTTACGATCTTTACGCTCTCAAGGAAAATCAGACGCTTGCCCGCCGCGCTGCCATGAACGAATGGCTGCAGGATAACGGCTTTGACCCCAAAACCATCGTTGCTTTCCCTGAAGACAATATCCCGGTTCTCGAACGCGATGATCAGGATTTGCGCGCCCTCTACGCCTGCTATACCCTCTGGGGCAAGAAGTTAGGCTATGAATTCGAAACTGAGGAGATGCTCAAGTCCCGCCAGGCGGCCATGAAAAAGGGCGAACTCTGGAAGACCAATATGACCTTCAGCGAGATGGATAAGATCGGCAAGAAGATCATGCTGGAAACCGGGCATCCCGATCCAACCATCGGCAAACTTTCACTGCGCGATGGTCAGACCGGTGACGACTTTGACCAGCCCGTAACCGTGGGTTACATGACCTTCCTCAAGCTGCATCACCTGGTTGAAGATAAAGTGCATGCGCGTTCAACGGGTCCATACAGCCTTGTTACGCAACAGCCTCTGGGCGGTAAAGCCCAATTCGGCGGCCAGCGCTTCGGCGAAATGGAAGTTTGGGCTCTGGAAGCTTACGGCGCTGCCCACACATTGCAAGAGATGCTCACCGTCAAATCCGATGATGTCATCGGCCGCACAGCTACCTATGAGGCCATCGTCAAGGGTGAACCGATTGACGAACCTGGCATGCCAGCCGCCTTCCGTGTGTTGGTGAAAGAACTGCAATCCCTCAGCCTGGCTGTTGAAGCCATCATGGAAGATGGTGATGTGCTGCGCTTTGGCAAGGACGACGAGCGCAATTCCCTGCCTCGCATTCCCACCTCTCTGACGGGTGTTGGCTCCGATTTGATGGACAAGATGGATTTCAGCAGTTTAGGCGGCTTAGGTGGCGGTTTAGGTGCTGGCCTTGGCGGCGACGCTCTGGGCAAGTTCTCAATCGCGGACCTTTCCTCAATGACGGCTCTGCCGGATGATGAGGATGACAAACCTGAAGATCTTTAGTTCTCAGATATCCCAATTCGTTTAGTTCAAAAGACCGCTGTAAGGCGGTCTTTTTCATGTCATTTTTTGAATGTCTAGTTTTTGTTGCCGTTCTTGCGGGCATGTACGCGTTCGATTACCCCAAAACTCATGCGGGCGCCTGCTACTATCTCAAACCCCAGGCTTTCAAGGTGTAAGCGAGGCCTGCGTTTAAAGTGCTCGCCATGAGCCGGCAGCGAGTAAAGCTCCAACATGCTTTGCAAGCCGCGCACGAGAAAATTGCTGGAGACAACGTGGTCCGCAAGCAGCAGATTTCCGCCGGGTTTGAGCACTCGGTGCATCTCGGCCAGGGCGGCACGCTCATCCGCGAAACCACAAAGGCCATAACTGCAGACGACCGTATCAAAGCTGTCATTCGCGTAGGGAAGGGCTAGCGCGTCTCCCTGTGTAAAGGCAGCGTCAAGCTTTAGCTGAGCTGACTTGTTGAGGGCGCCCTGCATCATCGGATGGCTGAATTCAAGCCCGAACAGCTCTGTACCCTGGGGGTAATAACCCAGGTTGAGCCCGGTACCAACAGCCACCTCAAGCGTTTTTCCGCTTGCCCGGCTGCAGACCCAAGCCCGGCTGCTTGCCAACAAACGCCTGTCAAGGAACGAGATTGAGCGGTCGTAATTACTGGCAGTGGTTTTCCAGTAGTACTCTTGTTTTTTGCGGGCTTCATAGTCGAACATAATGGTTCAATTATAAATTGCGCTATCCGCCCATGCTTTCAAACCTTAGGCAGGGCACCGTCATCAAGGCGTATAATTTGATTGGAAATGGGGACTTGGAATGTCAAAAACTGATGATCCTAACAACGACTTTGATGATTCTGTAGGTTACATTGCCATGGTAAACGACGATGGCACTAACAAAAAGGGCTGTGGATCTTTAATTACGGCACTCATCGCAATCCTGCTCATTCTTTGCCTCCTCTCCCAGTGTTTGGGTGCTTAATGACTTTGTCCTCGACATATTTACATTCTTTCGCCTTGCCTTTTTGTAGGGCAATGATAAGGCTGTTTTGCCGCATCCTTGCCGCCAAACCAATCTTGAGCGGGCTCACCCCGGCGCATCACCTCGCCCGATTCTTGCTTTTTTCTCTTGATCCCATGTAGGGGCGCGATAAGGTACGTTCCCGCCCGATATTTTGTCTCGCCTTATTTACTTTCTTTCGCCTTGCCTTTTCGTAGGGCAAAGATAAGGCTGTATTGCCGCATCCTTGCCGCCGTAAGCTCCACTTTCAAGACATAAAATCCAACCTCCCACAACAAAAAAGGGATGAGCCCGCGCTCATCCCTTCTATCAATCATAAAAGGATTACTTCACCGGTGTTGGTGTGGGGGCGCTGTTAAGCCCGCACTGCTTCAGTTCGGTATTTACTTCCAGAGTCAGACGGCCCTTACCGGCTGCATGCGCCTCAGAAACGGTGCCGAAATAGATATTGTCATCCACCGAGCTTT
>CAYVRH010000238.1:0-2736 GCA_964452955.1 uncultured Anaerolineaceae bacterium
TCGGTTTCGTTGAAGTGGATCAGGCCGGCTTCAGCCAGGGCTTTCAAATCAGCGTAGTTACTGCCGGTTTGGGCATAGATCCAGGAAAAATCGACCGGGAAGGGGTCACTGGCTAAAAGCTGCAGCACTTGATTGCGCCTGGAAAGGACCGCTTCGGACTGACGGCTTGAGCTGGGCTGCAATACCGGGATGTCTTCCGGGGCGATGGAGAGCTGCGCGGTGCGCACGGTTTTGGGGCTGATGCCCGGCGGCGGCAAATAGTTGCGCTGGCCTATCAGACCCTGGGATTGCAACAGGTTGGCTGGCTTGCGCCAGTTAAGTTTTGGCAGGGCGCGGTCCAACTGGCCAGAAGTGAGTTCTCCCCGTTTCTGCAGAACCTTGACCAGGCGCGCCTCTGTGAAGCTGAGACCCTCCGGAATGGTTGCGCCTTCATTCAGCCAGACCAAGGTTGTTGCCCGCCGGGAGAGCCCATCCGGCATCATCAGGTTGATGCAGGCCCCCAACGGCGCGAAGGTGTTTTCCGCCAACCAGGAGGCCAATTGCAGTTGTTGGCTGGTCAGCAAAGTGCCGGCTGAGAGTACAGCCCGGATGGGCAGGGGCTCTGCCACTTCCGGCTTTGCCAGGCTGGCAAGCACAACACCCTGGGCGATTTGCTTGCCAAAGGGCACCTCCACCAGGCAGCCGGGCTGTACCTGATCTTCAAGCTCCGGTGGCACGCTGTAATCGTAAGCCCGTGAAATATTGGCGTTATTGATGCCAACCGAGACGAAGGCACTCATGGCTGCACCACCACCAGGTTATCCGCCGCGAAGTAGAGTGGGTCTTCAATACTATTGGGCAGCGGCGCACCTGTAAGCAAAGTATCAGCCCAGAGGTCGGCATTGGCATTCTGGCCGATGATAATGTTGAACTCATTGATGTTGAAGAGCCAGTGGAAGCGCGCGGCCTGTGAACTGACCGAAAGCATGTTCAATTTGACCTGGTGCCAGGAATCCGCCGGGAAGAGAATGGGGTTTTCCGCTAATATCAGGGATTTTTGCGGCAGTTCTTTGAGCAGGGCTTCCAAATCAGTGAGTGAGAGCGTGCTGTATTGTGGGGCGCGGCTGGCCAGGCTGCTGTTCCAGGAAGTGTGCATCTCAGTGGGATCAAAAGCGTCCTTGGCCTTCAGCTCTGCCAGGCTAATATTGGCGGAGCCATCCGCCCCAGCCTCGTTGAAGGGTACATTGATCCCCCAGACGCCGGTTAGGATCAGCCAGACTTCCTTTTCTTCAGTTCCAAATTTGTGACTGACATGCAGCGAATATAGCGTGAGGTCTTTTTCTAAAACCCGCAGGGTCTGGCGGTGGATGCCGCGGTCGAGCAGTTCAAAAGCCACAAAGCCTGAAAGCGAAAGCGTAGTGCCGCTGGGGCGCAGCGTATGTTCGGAGATGGCGGCATAACTCTTGTTGACCGCTTTGCCGGCTGCGTCTTTATATAGGAAAGGGGTGGCATTGAAGGGTGGCAGCGGGGTGCCGGTAGGCTGCGGGGTGGGGGTATCAAAGGGGGTGTTGGAGGGCACCAAGGTCATCGTTGGGGTGAGCGTGGAAGGCGGCAGGGGTGTGGAAGTGGGCGTGATGGAAGGGATCTGGGTGCTTGGCCAGGTGGGCAGTGCTGGCGTGGGCCGGCCCTTGGCACTCGATTTTCCACAGGCTGCCACGCCTGAAAGCACGCCCATCATGGCAAGGATCAGGAATAATTTGTTTGAGCGGTGGTGCTGCATGAGGCTCAGGGGTTCAGGGTGAGGATGGCTGAGGTGTAACCTACCACGCTGCTTTCATCCCCAGTTGCCGCGGCAGAAGTGCGGTGGTCACAAATCTGCAGATGAGAATTACCCAAGGCCTGGCAGGTGAGGATGACCGTTGCCATCGGCCCAAGCCCACAGGCTTCGCCTTTGCCTTCAGCATCCAGCTGGTAAAGCAGATCCACCTTTTGGGCTTCGAGGGCTTTGATGACCGCCCCGTCCATCTTTTCAGCTTGCTGCTGGGTGTAAAAATGGCTCTGGTCGCTGGAGGCCACCAGCAAAACCCTTTCAGTGGGGGGTAAATCAAAGATCCAATTAGCCAGGGCTTGCGAAAGGGCTTCTGCCACCGCACGGCGCTGGTCCATCATCATGATCGGCACCAGGGTGAAGCTTTCGCCCAGGCTTGCCTGCAGAAAGGGCAGTTCAATTTCCAGGGAGTGTTCGCGGTCGTTCCTTATACCAGTGAGCCCCAGCCTGAAAGGTTCCAGCCCGGCATGCAGCACTGCAAGGCTTTCCTGGTCTACGCGCAAATCACCCAAGGGGGTGCTGTAGGCTTCGTGGCCGGTCGTCAGCAAGGGCGCGTGGTAGGCTTGATGTGAAGGGGAAATGACCACGACTTTGGTGAAGCTTTGGCCATCCAGCGCCTTGAAAGCACAGGCTGCGGTTTGGCCGGAATAGACATAACCCGCGTGGGGCACGATGAGCCCCTGCAGCCGGCCCTCAAATTGTAAGGCTGGGGCCGCGCTCAGGAAAGCAGCGATCATGGCGCGTAATTTCACCTCTGTGCCTGGGTACCAGTACCCAGCGATGGGTGAAGGCCTGCGGTCCAACCCAAGTTTGTCTTGCATAATCATATTTTAGCACGGAGGCCAAGCGAGGGCTGAGAGGTCTTAGGTAATTTTCCTGGTCCTGCCGTAGGGGGTGATGAAAATCGCTCCTTGATCGCGAAGGTGTTT
>CAYVRH010000239.1:0-2735 GCA_964452955.1 uncultured Anaerolineaceae bacterium
ATGCCGGCCAGGCTGCCAAGCAAGCCTTGCATAAGCCCTTCCCAAAGGATCATCTGGCTGATAGTCTTCTGTGTTGCTCCAATTGCCCGCAACATGCCGATATCGCGTTTACGCTCGGCCAGGATGGTGCGGAAGGTGTTGAAAATAATGAAACCGCCCATCAAAAGGGCTATTACACCCATAAAGTTCATAATGGCAGAGCCCAGCTGCAGGTTGGCAAGCACACCTTCCCCAGAGCCAAGCCCACCGATTTTGAAGGATTCATCCAGGGCTGCGTGCACTTTTTCCATAACCGCTTCGCGTTCCCCTTCGGGAATGGCTGTAAAGTTGGCTTCCAGCAAGTTGACCTTTCCGGTAACCAGAAAATCGCTTTGCATCTGTGCCAGTGGCAGGTGAAGCTCTTCATTCCCCAAACTGATTTTGTCGCTTAAAATCCCTACAATTTGGTACAGTTGCAAGCCAGAAGGTGTTGTAAGGGGCATTTGGTCCCCCAACTTGAGGCCGGTCAACTCAGAAAAATGTTGTGATAATACTAATGCCCGGGTGTCACCGGTGTTAAGGAAGCGGCCTTCCTTAGGTTGGTAGGCGTGCAAAGCACTATCAAGTTCTGGGGTAACGCCTACGAGGTTAACCGCGGTGATGGTATCTGGTACATTCGGGTTGCCGTCAGTCATATCAGCCGGCAAAGCCATGGTTCGCACCAAAACTGGGCTGAGGGTGGAAAGTTCGGGTATTGTCTTGAGATTATCAAGCCGTTTCAGTTCAAATTGGTCCCCATTGACATGCGTGATTTCCAGATCCACCTTGCCACTGGCAGCCATGGCATTGGCCCGAAAAGCCGACATCATAGCTGGCATGATTGCATTCAGACCATAAACAACCATTACCCCAAAGAATATCGCCAGGGTGGTGAGAAAAGTGCGGGTTTTATGACCCCAAAGGTAACGCCAGGCTAAAGCAATTGAGGTTTGCATAAAGCCCTACTTTCCAGTTTGGTTCAGCTGCTCTGACATCGATACGCGTTCACTGGTCTGGGTGGCACGATCATCAACAATTTTGCCATCCTTGAGTGAGATGATGCGGTCTGCGTAAGCTGCCAGGCGTGGGTCATGGGTGACCATTACAACGGTGCGTTGCCAGTCTTGTGCGATTTGTTTTAGTAAGCCCGCGATTTCCTCAGAGGCATGCGTATCCAGGTTGCCGGTGGGTTCGTCTGCGAGTATCAGTTTTGGCTCTGCCACCAGTGCTCGGGCGATGGCCACCCGCTGCTGTTGCCCCCCCGAGAGTTGGTCGGGGCGGTTAAGGGTGCGGTCAGCCAGTTCAAAACGTTCCAGCCAGGTCTTAGCAGCGGTTTCAGCACTATTTTTGGAGACTCCATCCAACCGCAGAGGTAATGCCGCGTTTTCTACAGCGGAAAGTACCGGGATGAGATTAAAGAACTGGAAAACAAAACCGATCTCACGGCGGCGGATGCGGGTAAGGTCATCATCCCGCATCTTTGAAATGGCTTGGTCGTTGATCCACACTTCGCCGCTGCTTGGCCGGTCCAGACCGCCCAACATATGCAGTAACGTGGATTTTCCGCAGCCACTCGGCCCCATGATGGCCACAAACTCGCCCGGTCCAATACTGAGGGATACACTGTCCAGGGCTTTGGTTTCAATACCCGCAGCGGAGTAGGTTTTCGTCAGGTTTTCAGTTCGGATGATGCTCATAATTTCTCTTTTCAGCCCATCATGACCGCCTGCAATCATTGAAAAGCAGCTTGGGCAATTATCAAATAATGGAGGGCAAGACAACCCTCCATTTGTTCAGTCCGTAGATGATTCTACACCCGGCAGGAAGTATTTTTCGAAGAGTTCTTCGCTTGTGTAGCGAAGATGATAGAGTTTCGAATAGATGCCTTCCGTGGCCAATAGTGCCTGGTGAGTGCCTTCTTCCACAACGCGCCCCTGGTCGAGCACCATGATACGATCGGCATTTTCAATAGTACTGAGACGGTGGGCGATAATCAATGTGGTGCGCCCTTGCGCGATTTGGCGGATGGATGCCTGCACAACCTGTTCAGTAGCATTATCCAGCGAGCTGGTAGCCTCATCAAAAACCATGATTTTGGGCTTCTTAAGGAAAAGCCTGGCCAGGCTCACACGTTGGCGCTGTCCACCGGAAAGGCGCACACCCCGCTCCCCAACTTCCGAAAGGTAGCCCTTCGGTAGCGAAACGATAAAGTCGTGCAAACCTGCCATCCGGGCAGCCTCGTGCACATCTTCATCGGTAGCATCCAGGCATCCATAGCGGATATTTTCCAGAATGGTACCAAAGAAGAGATAGGTTTCTTGTTGCACAAAACCGATTTGTTCCCGCAGTGAATCAAGGGTGACATCGCGCAGGTCTTGCCCGTCAATACAAATGCGTCCTCCGGTGACGTCATAGAAGCGTGGGATCAGTGCACTGAAAGTGGACTTGCCCACCCCAGAAGGCCCCACGAGGGCAACTAATTCCCCAGGCCGAATGGTCAAATTCAAGCCCTCCAACACTGGAGTATCAGAGTCCCCATAGTGGAAGCTGACATCCTCAAATTGGATTTCGCCTCGGTCAAACACAAAAGGCTTGGCATCCGGCCGATCCTTAATGGCTGGTTCCGCTTCCATAACTGAAACAAATCGTTTAAAGCCTGTTATGCCTTCCTGGTATTGGTCGATAGTCCAACTCAACACATGGATGGGTTGAACCAT
>CAYVRH010000240.1:0-2732 GCA_964452955.1 uncultured Anaerolineaceae bacterium
TTCAAGACGGTTTGACGGGCACTTGTGAGCACCTCGTTTTCAGTCTGCACTTCCATGCCCTCAGTGACCGGCGTCATACAGGCAGTAATCAGTCCTTTGGCACCTTTTACGTTTACCAAACACATTCTGCACGCACCTGTGGGTGAGAGGTCTTTGTGACGACAGAGCGTTGGGATGGTAATGCCCGCGTCCTCGGCAGCTTGAAGAATCGTCCATCTCGGATCTGACTGAACCGCGACACCATTGATTGTTAGATTAATCATTTGCCATCCTTCCAAACAATTGATCCAGGAGGATCATCTTGAGTATGAGCAAAAATCCGCACCTATTTTTGGTTGCGCAGATAGATGAACCAATACATCGCACCGACGAATAATGCCCCACCAATCAAGTTTCCAATCGTGACTGGCAATAAATTACGAATAAAGAAGTTGCCAAGGGAGAGGTTGCCAAACTCCCCAGCTTTGGTGACAAAGGCGGGATCAGTCCACTTGATAAGCAGCCCAATCGGAATGAAGTACATATTAGCCACGCTGTGTTCAAAGCCTGCGGCCACGAAGGCAGTGATTGGCGGAATAATGGCCAGGATTTTTCCTGCCGTGGTGCGGGCTGAGAAGGACATCCACACCGCGAGGCAAACCAGTAAATTGCACATTATCCCCAAGCCAATCGCGGACCAGAAACCAAGCCCTGATTTTGTGTTGGCGATCGTTAAGACTGTTTTTCCAAGCGCTCCCCCAGCGAAGAGATATTGTTTTGACATCAACATCACCAGCGCGATGATGAGCGAGCCGACCAGGTTTCCCAAGTAGACAACACCCCAATTTCGCAGCATCTTTGCTGCTGTGACCTTTTTAGCTAAGACAGCCATCAGGATCAGGTTGTTGCCCGTGAAAAGCTCGGCGCCTGCCACAATAACCAGAATGAGCCCAACAGTAAAAATAAGACCTTTGAGCAGCGAATTCACGCCATAAGGAAATTCAGCACCATTTGTCGCGATTGTTGTGGCCAGGATTGCCCCAAGCGCGATAAAGGCACCACCGAAGAGGGCAAGAAAGAACATGGTCCAGAAGTCCAGGTTGGCTTTCTTGACTCCAATGTTGACAGTTTTTGCAGCGACCTCAGCTGGGGTCAAATCATCGATTACTACTGGGTTCTCAGGCATATCACTCTCCTAATTGATTGGGTTTAGTAGATCACTCTAATTTCAAGTTATGAATGCATTGGACAAATACCAGCAGGGCATACGCCCAATTTGATGTGGGCTTCCACCTCATCTTTGAAGTGTTCAAGCATGTCGCGAACAGGTGTGCCTGCGGATTGGCCTAGGCCACAATTGGAAAGATCAAAAAGACTCACGCTGAGGGAATTCAACGCAACAAGATCCTCCAATTTACCGGCCCCGGTGGTTATTCCCATGAGGAGGTCGTACATCCTCATGGTGCCAATACGGCAGGGTGTGCACTTACCACAGGACTCAACACAGAAGAAATTGGTAAGCACTTTGACGATATCAACGATGCAGTTGTCTTCATCGCAGATGAGCAAGGCGCCGGAACCAAGTGAGAGACCGGCCTTCTTATATGAATCGAAGTCCATGGGGGTGTCTTGCAGGATCGCAGGAATGATCGAGCCACTTGAGCCGCCGGTCTGAGCAAACTTTAAACCAGCTTTTTTCATGCCTTTGGCATAGATGGTGATAATTTCCCGCAGGGTAATGCCCATTGGCACTTCAATCAGGCCAGTGACATTCACATTGCCTAACATGGTATACACTTTGGTACCGGGGCTGGATTCTGTCCCAAAACCGCGATACCACTTGGCACCATTCCGCATGATAGCCGGTACGTTTGCCAGGGTCTCTACATTATTGATCAAAGTTGGTTTTCCCCATAAACCTTCAGTGGTTGGGTAGGGAGGACGGGATCGAGGTTCACCGCGCTTGCCTTCAATCGATTCGATTAAGGCTGTTTCTTCACCGCAGATATAGGCACCCGCGCCTGCATGAATATGAATGTTAAAATTAAAGTCCGATTTGAGAATTTGATCACCCAGGAAGCCATAGCTATATGCTTGTTGGATGGCTTTTTCAACGCGTTCAATTGCCAATTGGTATTCACCTCGTATATAGATGAATCCCTCATCTGCTCCGACGGCGTAACCCGCAATTAACATCGATTCGATGATAGCGTGAGGGTCACCCTCCAGCACCATTCTGTCTTTGAAAGTTCCGGGTTCACTTTCATCAGCGTTACAAATGACATATTTTTTGCCACCCGGCGCTTGCTTTACGAACCCCCATTTCAAACCAGTTGGGAACCCAGCTCCTCCGCGACCCCGCAACCCAGATTCCTTAATAATGGCGATCACTTCATCTGGAGACATGCTTAGTGCCTTGGCCAGACCAGCATAGCCTTCGACGTAGAGGTATTCCTCAATGCTGTCAGGGTCGATTAGCCCGACGTTCTTAAGCACAATGCGGTTTTCAGCAGGCAGCGTTCCTTTCCTGGCAGTCAGCCAGGCGATTCGCCCTGAAAGAGACTTTGCAGGCGCACGTTTCTCTTCGATGATATAGCCTTTATAAAGGTGTTCTTCCACTAAACGGGGTACATCCGCAAGCGAGACAGGCCCATAGATGACCGCTTCAGGATAGATGATGACCAAGGGTGAAACATAGCTTTGGCCAATATCGCTTGCGAATGAGACGGAAACTTCTTCCTCTAATCCAAATC
>CAYVRH010000241.1:0-2729 GCA_964452955.1 uncultured Anaerolineaceae bacterium
TAACTACCCCAATTTGCTCATCTGGCAGATCCTGCTGGTGCTCGCGGCGGTTATTTTAATGATCAGCCTGATTGAGGTTGTTATTGAAAAAGCTCAGGTAAAAAACGCCGAGCAATCCGCCATGACCTGGTCGGGATTTGCCACAACCCTGGACGCCCTTGCCTCGCCTATCACGCGCTTGCTCATCGGAATTCTAGGTGAAAATGCGGCCAAAGTGAACTTGCCGGTAACGGATGAGACCTTGCGGGATTGGGTGGAGGACGAACAACCCGAGGGCAGCCTGGAAAGAGGCGAACGGGAGATGATTTACTCCATCTTCCAGTTTGGCGACACCATTGCCCGTGAGATCATGGTGCCACGTGCCGATTTGTTGGCGCTCGAGGTTAACACCACCATCAGCGATGCCCGGCGTGAATTTATCAATGCCGGTCATTCGCGCGTGCCTGTATATGAGGATAATATCGACAATGTGATTGGTTTGCTTTATGCCAAGGATTTACTGGCAGTTGTGGATGGCGGTGATACCATCGCCCAGCAGCGAAAGTTGCTGAGACCGGCTTACTTTGTGCCAGAGGCCAAAAAGATCGATGAACTGTTCACGGAGATGCAGTCTAAAGGCGTGCATATGTCTTTGGTCGTGGATGAGTATGGCGGCGTTGCCGGGGTAGTGACCCTGGAGGACATCGTTGAAGAAATCGTGGGAGAAATCCGCGATGAATATGATTCGGCTGAAGAGAACGACGTGCAGAAGCTGGACGAGGATGATTACTTGCTGCTTGGGCGCGTTAATATTGATGAGATTAATGAGACCTTCAAGCTTGAATTGCCGACCGATCATGCGGATACCCTGGGTGGTTTAATCTACAGCGCGTTGGGGCGCGTACCTCAACCGGGAGAACTGGTCAATTTTAATGGCGCCGAGTTTACCGTGGAAGAAGTGGTAGCCCGCCGGATACTGAAAGTTAAGTTGCACCTGCCGCACCCCATGGATGGCCAGGCGATTGAGGAGTTTGAAAATGCTGACTAAAACACAAAAAAAGAAGCTGATTGAAAAAGCGGTGGCAATTTTGCCCAATTCTTACGCCCCGTATTCCAAATACCCGGTGGGTGCTGCGGTACTTTCTTCAAATGGGAAGGTTTACCAGGGTGTGAATATTGAGAACGCTGCCTATCCCTCTTCAATTTGTGCGGAACGTTCGGCGATTTTTAATGCTGTTTCGGATGGCGAACGCCATCTCATTGGCATTGCTGTTGCTACTCGAAACGCAGGGTCGCCCTGCGGGGCTTGCAGGCAGGTGATGCGCGAATTTGGGGGCAAGGATCTGCCGGTTTTGATTGTGAATGAGCAAGGTGAACTGGTTGAAGAAACCAGCCTACTCGAACTTTTGCCCCGTTCCTTTGGGCCAGAAGATTTAGAGTCCTAACACAGGGTTTTCTCATGCGCGGCCAGGTTTCGCGTCAGTTTCACGCCCAGGCGGTGGTTCTGCGGCACAGTGAATATGGCGAAGCTGACCGCATTCTCACGCTATACACGCTTGAACAGGGTAAGATCCAGGCGGCTGCAAAGGGCGTGCGCAAGATCAAATCGCGCAAGGCTGGCCATTTGGAGCCTTTCACCCAGGTGACTCTTTATCTTGCGAAGGGTGGCGGTTTGCCTGTAATTACCCAGGCTGAAGCCATCCACACCTTTGATGCGCTGCGTGCAGATCTACTCAAAACAGCGTACGCTGCCTACGTAGTGGAGTTGGTGGACCGTTTTAGTTACGCTGAAGCTGAAAATCCACTGCTTTACAAGCTCTTGGTGGATACGCTTATCCGGCTTGAAGGAGCTACGGAACCGGCGGTTGTAATTCACTATTACGAAATGCACCTGTTGGATTTGTTGGGCTTTCGCCCGGAATTGCAAACTTGCGTTTCGTGCGGGGAGGCTATCAAGCCTGAGGCGCAGTTCATTTCTCCACTTTTGGGAGGAGCGCTTTGCCCGCTTTGCCGACAGGCAGACGCAAGTGCTTGGCCTGTCTCGGTATCGGTTCTGAAGTATTTACGTCATTTACAACGCACGCCCTGGTCCAGGTTGGAAAAACTGAAGCTGCCTGAAGAGGTGGAAGCTGGGCTGAAACCGCTTTTGGAGCGCTATTTGACCTATTTGTTGGAGCATGGCCTAAAGACCCCGGGATTTATGAGGGATATCACCAAGACGTAGACCATCCCTGATTTCTTTTTGAATAATCCCTTTTTCTAATAATGGTTCAAATATTTGTCACTCTGAGCGTAACGAAGAGTCTATGTTTGCTGATTTCATTCTAACAGATCCTTACTTTATGGTGCTGCGCACCGCGAGTACACAAGCAGTCTCAAGACCGGCTCAGGTTGACAACCAAAATCATCGAAAACCAGATTGCTAGCCCGCGCTCGAAGGGCAAAGAATTGGGTCCACACAGTTGGGGTGAAAGAACTCTAGTTTGTCACTCTGAGCGCAGCGAAGAGTTTATGTTTGCTGATTTGATCCTAGCAGATCATTACTTTATGGTGCTGCGCACCGCGAGTACACAAGCAGTCGCAGGGACGGCTCAGGATGACAAAGTTTGGATGCTCATAGACATGCTGGTGGAAGAACAAAGTTAAAAGCCAAGAGCGAATGACGGCAAAACAATCCTTGCGAAGCCTGGCCTGGACCCATGTTGTATAATTCCTGTGTTAACTTTCACCCAAGGATTGCCTTATGCCAG
>CAYVRH010000242.1:0-2724 GCA_964452955.1 uncultured Anaerolineaceae bacterium
AGTTGGAAAATCCCCATGACAATACCAAGTATGAGGCTGCCACTAAGGTAGAGCCGGGCATTTTGTGTAAAAGCAGTAATGTGTTCCTTGTATGTACAAAAAAAAGAGGCCTTGGGTGCCTCCAAAATACTACTTTCTTGCACTGGTGTTCCAGTCAATCAGTCACCTCGCACAAAATTATGCAGAAGATCCTGCAGAGAATCAAAGCCTTCAAAACGGGTGGCATATTGGCGTTCACCTTCAGGATTAAAGTTAATTTGTACCAGGCCGGCCACACGTAGCTCAGTCAGGTGCCTTGTCACGGTTGGTGGCCGTAAGCGTAGGGAACGCGAAAGTTGGGCTGCAGTCTGCGGGGTTTGGGCAAGGGTACGTAGAATTCGCAAGCGCGTTGCATCTGCCAGGGCGGTCAGGCCAGAAATCAGGTAATCTGGGATTGCATCTCCCGGAATCAGCGCCATTTCATCAGGTCTGGCGCCGAACACCAAAATGACCTCATTCTCGTTGGGATAATCATAAAAGAGGTAGGGCGTTCCCCAGAAGGAGGGCGCCAGGTAGATTTTGGAGAGGTTTTCAACATGAATATAGCGCACCCCAGCCGATAGTTCCTCAAGCATGGCGGAAAGCGGCAAGGAACCCGACCGCATTTGGGCATGAGAAAGGGACTGTCTGAGAGTCGGCAGGATGCGAATTTCCTCTTCTTTGAAGAACACTTCGTAATAAGCTTTAAGTGCCTTCACATAAGCCGCGCCAAACTTTTCGCGATCTTCCCAAAGTTTGTGTAATGCCTCGAGAAAACCGATGGTTACTTCACGGGAATTTTCCACGTAATGGTCGGTGATAATTTCCCGTTGTTCATGGGTCCATTTACTGCCCTTGGCGGTTGATCGCAAAGCATCTTTAAAAAGCGCTGGAGTGCGACCGCTGAAGAAAATCGTATCCAAGACTTTGGAGGGGGGCAATTTTTCGAGCGCGGTAATAGCAGTCAATGCGTCTTTGGGTTTTGGCAGGCTATGAATGAAAGCAAGTGGGTTGGTGATGACCGTATTGGCCATCTCAAGCGTTTTTCGATGCTCAGGAGGTAGTTTTGCGCGCACGCTTTGCGCCCAGGAAGGGCGTACACCATAATCTTCCGGTTCATGCAAAACGACCAGACTTATAAAAAGGTCATAAGCCGTACCAATTTCCCAGTTGAGTCTCGAAGTCGTTTCTTGCATCATTTTACTCTGGTTAACAGGTGATTAATTATAAAGGGCAAAGAGTTAAAGTCAATAAAACCCTTCTGTTTGTGATTCACAAATGAAAATGTCATGATAGATTCACAAGTGATAATGTCATGTTATGGAAGAGAGAATAACATGAAGCCATTCTGCAAAGCCTTGGCCGGCATCAGGGCATAAAGGCATTGCTTTAGCTTTCCAATTCCGTTTATAATCCAGGTAACTGAAAGGACAGCCATGCAAAAGACCGATCCAATCGAGTATGATTTTTCCAAAGAAGAAAAAATCGCTGGTTTGCTAGACCAGATCAGTGCTTATATCGAACACTATCATAATGGCAGTGTGGAATTAGTTGGCATTGAAGGTAACACCATTCGAGTGCGCCTGGGCGGAGCCTGCGAGAGTTGCCCCTTGTCCACTGCTACCCTGCAAGGTTGGGTTGCTGGTACAGTACATCAGTTTTTTCCAGAAATGGTATTGGAAGCTGTTGAGTAGCGCGCCACCCTTTTTGGTAAAGCACAGATTCTGACATTAAGCTCCACCTGAGAGGTGGTGCTTTTATTTTCGTTTGCTTGCGTATTGCTGGGCGATCCGCTCCAGCACAGCCACCAACCTGGCTGGGGTGAAATAATATTCCAAGGTTTTTTGATTTTTCAGAAAAAGCTTGAAGGAACCAGGCATGGAAATAATTGGCAGCAGAGTTGCTTTCATCACTTCTTTCCATGGCAGCGGCACAGCTAGCAACATGTTTTTCATCTTGGCTTCACTGGGAATGCGTTGGCCGGCAAAACGTTCGCGTAATACCTGGCTGATCTTATCCTGCATGGAAGCTAGGCCAAATTTGCCTAAGAGCCAGAGCAAAAAATAGACCAAGAACATGGCCAGGATGACGGGGTACCGTTCCTGGATCAATTCCCAAATTTTACTGAAAATGTTTGCTAAATCACTCATCTGCTTTTCCGCCTGCTATTTGTGCTCTATTATAAGCCAGCAAAGAGCCTCCGGGCGGGAGGCTCTTTATCGGTTTTAGATGAGAAGGTGTAAGAAAACAGAGCTTTTTTCAATTAGCTGAAGGCTGTCAAAGTTTGACAACTTTAAGATCTTTTTTGCCTGGCACATCCTTGAGGGCATTACGAGCATCAAAAATCACCTTGGATTTATCCAGGACCATGGCGTAATCAATCTTGGTATGATTGGTGATGATCGCCACACAGTCAGCCTTTTCAACCGCCGCCTGAAGTTCTTTTTCACTTTGCATCATTAAGCCGTCCTGGTCAATTTCAGGTACGTACGGGTCATAATAACTTACCTCAGCGCCTTTTTCGATCAAGAGGTGAGTAATATCGATGGCCGGTGACTCACGCAAATCACTGATGTTCGGTTTGTACGTGACGCCAATCAAGAGCACTTTGGATCCATTGATGGACTTCTTGTAGCGATTGAGAGCATCCTGAATTTTGCCAACCACGTACCGGGGCATGTTAGCGTCAATTTCTGAAGCCAGGTC
>CAYVRH010000243.1:0-2720 GCA_964452955.1 uncultured Anaerolineaceae bacterium
GCGGGATACACGCCCCCGCCAGTCCCGCCTGCGCAGATTAACAGTCGCACCGGTCACACTCCTTTCTTCAGGAATTATGAGATTGCCTTGTTTTGAAACGTTCATCACAATGCCGAGGGCAGCCATGGTTGTGACCATGCTTGAACCGCCAGCACTCAGAAGGGGCAGGGCATTCCCTGTGAAGGGGAAGAGCCCGCAGATAACAGCAATGTTCATCAGGGCTTCCAAAGAAATCCAGGCAGTCAGGCCGATGGCCAGCAAGGCACCCAATTGGTCAGGGGCGTTCTGGGCGATCTTGATGCCCCGCCAGAGGATCAGGATATAAGCCAGGATGACCAGCGCGCCACCCAATAAGCCTGTTTCTTCAACAATAACCGCGAAAATACTGTCCGAGTGAGCCAGGGGTAAGCCAGTGAACTTGGTGGTGGATTCGCCGATGCCAACCCCGAAGAAGCGCCCTTTGATGATGGCTTCGAAGGTGCGGCGGATGTGATAGGAACCCAACGTGGGGTTCTGAAGGCCGTTCAAGTATTGGGCAATACGCACCTTGCCCGTTGCAGTCAACTGTAAAAACGCGAATCCTACGATGCCGCCGAAGAGCAACACCACAATCAGTTGTTTCCAATCACCCCCGGCCAGGAAGAAGAGCAGGATGCCAAGGATGAGGATGGTTGCCGCCGCGGAAAGGTCGGGTTGTACAAAGATCAAGCCGCCGATGAAGCCAACAATCAGCGCCAGCGGGATCAGGCCGTTGCTGAGTTTCTTCAGGTCATCCTTGCGATTGGAAAGCCAGAAAGAAAGGTAGATGATGGTTCCCAACTTTGCCAGTTCAGAAGGCTGTAAGGAACCATTGAAGAGAGTACGGGTTGAACCAAAGAGCGTTTCGCCGCGCACCAGCACGAAGAAGAGAATGCCAATCATGCCCACCATCAGCAGCACGATAAAACGACCGTACTTATGGTAGTCAATCTGGCTGAGGATGAGCGCGCCAACACTGGCGATGGTAACCCACATGACCTGCCGCGAGAAAACGTAGCTGGTAGGCTGATTGATAAGGATCGAGGCGTCCCAGGAAGCGGAATAGACCATCATTAAGCCAAAAATGAGCAGGCAAATGATGACCAAGAGGAAGGGCAGGTCAATCGTGACGCGGGAGACCATGCTCTTACGGTGTAAATCCGCAGGTGTTTCTAGAGTTCGTTCACCCATTTTCGGAACATCTCTCCTCTCTCTGCGAAATCTTTAAAAGCATCAAAACTGGTGCCGCCGGGCGAAAGTAAAACCACGTCGCCTTCCACAACCTGGTTGGCAGCTGTTTTTACAGCCTCTTCCAGGGTGGCGCACTTGACCACCGACTGTAAGTGCTGACCACGGTGTTTGGGGCCAATGGCTTCAGCCACCAGGTCGGCCATCTCGCCGAACAAAATCACACGCGAGACGCGTTTGCGGCAGACCTCGGCCAATTTGTCCCATGGCAAGTTCTTATCACGCCCACCGAGCAATAGCACAATAGGCTGATCGAAGGAGTCCACCGCTGCCAGGCTACGTTCGGGGGCGGTGGCAATTGAATCGTTGTACCAATCCGCGCCTTTGAAGTTGCGAACAAATTCTAGGCGGTGTGGAACGCCATTGAAGTTTTCAACACCCACCTGGATGGCCGGCAGGGCAATTGAAGCCGCCGCCGCGATGGCACAAGCTGCCAAAACATTGGCCTGGTTGTGCCTGCCCTTGATGTTGATCCAATCGAGTGGCAGCATCTTGATGCGGTCTCGCCCGATTTGCAGACAAATATGTTCTTTTTCAATATAGGTGCCGTTCTTCATGCCCTCAGGTCCGTGGAAGCCGAAACTGAGCAGGTCTGAACGCAAATTCTTTGCCAGGTTCCATGAGCCAAGGTCATCACGATTGAGAACCGCCACATCCCCGGCGTTTTGGTAAGAAAGGATGCGGGCTTTGGCAGTGGTGTAGGCTTCCATGCTGCCATGGCGGTCAAGGTGGTTGGGCGTGATGTTGAGCACCGCTGCCACCTGGGGCGACTTGGTCATGATTTCCAATTGAAAGCTTGAGAGCTCCATCACCACCAGGTCATCCTCCTGGATTTCATCCAGTTGGCTAATCAGGGGATTGCCCATGTTGCCACCGACCCAAGCTTTGTTGATTGCGCCCTTCATTTCGAAGTAGGCCTTGGCCATCTCGCCCACCAGCGCTGTGGTGGTGGTTTTACCGGCCGAACCGGTAATGCCGATGACGGTCGCCGGGCAATTTTCGAGAAAAATTTGCGAGTCGTTGCTGAGCGGAATCTGGCGGTTGAGAGCTTCTTCAACGAAGGGAATCGTAAGTGGCACCCCGCCGGAAGGGCAGACGAAATCAGCGCTATCCAGCAAATTCAAAGGGTGGCCGCCTAGCGCGAATTCGATGTTCAGTCCCTGGAGTGATTCCAGTTCGGCGGCCAATTCTGTTTCTGGCCGGGAGTCGGTCAAAATGACTTTGGCGCCATGGCTTGCCAGATACTGGCTGAGTGCCAGGCCTTGCCTTGCTGCGCCGATGACGACATATTTTTTTCCGCTAAAGTTTTTCATAGCTTATCCTAAGAATGTAAGTGCGTAACCAACCATCGCGCCCACCAGCTCAACCAACCAGAAGCGCATGACAACTTGGGTTTCAGGCCAGCCAGACATCTCGAAATGATGATGGATGGGGCTTTTCTTGAAAATACGTTT
>CAYVRH010000244.1:0-2706 GCA_964452955.1 uncultured Anaerolineaceae bacterium
ACCAGTCGTTTGGCAATTTCTTGATTGGTTTGCCCCTGCGCGATTAAGACAAGCACTTCCAACTCGCGGCTTGAAAGCGGTTCAAGCAAACCGCCGGAGGTAGGTTTTACAGTACCGGGTTCGGGGAAGGGCTTGAAGGCGTTCAGTAAATTTTGGACGAAGGCTGTGTGAGCCGTAGAATCTGATTGCCGATACTGTGTCAGCAGTCTGCGCACCGCTTCACCGCCCTCGAAAAAGATTTGGACGTATCTTTCCGGCTCTGCCAGCGTAAGGCTTGTGTCAAGCAGCTTGAATGCTTCAACTTGGCGTTGTAGACCGCTGAGCGCTGCAGCCAGCAGCAAATTGAAATCGATCTGGCGGCTGGTTCGGCTCCCCGCTGAGACGGATGGCACGCTGCCATGCAAGAGGTTGAGGGTCTCTTCATATTTGCCCTGGGCCAGGTAGATCCTTGCCAGTGTCAGGCGGTACCGGTCTTTATGAAGGATGAAATCCGCGCTTTGTTGGGTTTGTTCCGCCCACACGGTGCATGCCTGCAGGTCCCCGCTGGAGAGCTGTACCCGCACCCTCAGGGTATGCAAATCTTCTTCAAATTCTCGAGGCAAAGCATGGGTTCTCAGCACCGTTTCCAACCGCGCTACGGCTTGCAACGCACCCGAGAAGTCCCCCCTGGCCTGCAGTACGCGCGTCAAGGCCACCAAGCCAAACCCATCAGTCATGATATTTTGCCAGGGTTCATTGGCCTTCAGTCCCGCGCGGATAAACTGCTCGGCTTCCTCCAGGTTGCCCCACTCGCACAGTACCTCGCCCATATCTATCTTCATGCTACCGGAAGTGTAAACAAACTGCAGTCCGCTTTGCTGGATGGGGTCGAGATAATCGTGGCATAACGAGGCACATTTGTGCAATTGGCCCGTAATTAGGTACATCCGCGTTAGGAACGGGGCCAGAGTAGGAATCGTGCCAGTTTTCTGGTGGGCTTTTTCTCGTGCGATGCATCTGGCGGATAGATCCAAGGCACGGGCATATTCCCCCCGTCTTGCCAATGCCATCCCATACAAAACATCTGCCGCATTCCGCAAAATCAGCTCTTCGGCTGGAATATCATCCAGTAAGCCTTCATCAGGAAGTGGGGAGCCTTTGGGATCGCTTGAAGGTGGCGCCAGGAACGCCTGGGCAGTTTCCTGCACGGTCTTCATCCAGCCTTGTTCACTCGGGAAATCGACCTTAGTGAATTGCCTGGCCAGGCTAGCCAAGAGCGGCATAACACTCCTAATATTTCCTCGAACTATAAGGAACCAAACCTGGTAAAGAGCAATTTTGGGGCGGGAGAGGAGCGTTTCCTGCGGCAGATGTTCTGCCATCTCAATCACCGTTGGGTCACCTTTTTCCAGGCGGGCTGGGCCGTAAACCTCGATCAGACGCGCGGCCTGGTCGTACTGCTGGGCGAGCAGCAGCTGCTGAATAGCCTCGGTCAAGCAGCCATTGGCTTCCAGCCAGGCGCAGGCACGCGTGCGTAAGCGCGGGATAGCACCAGGTTCTATTTGCTGTAATCTCGCCCGCAGCAGATCGGTGAACAGATGGTGATAGCGGAACCAGGTGCGGGTTTCATCCAATGGCACGAGAAACAGATTCTCCCGCTCTAAATAATTGAGAATGTCAGCAGAACGACCGTCAAACGGCTCAGCGGCTTGGGATTTTTCTGCTTTCTGCTGTAGTCTATTAAGCGGCTCATCCGCCAGGAGTGCATCGCAGAGTGGTGCGGTCAGGCGTTCCAGGATGGAGGTGTAGATCAGGAAATATTGAATCTCTCTGGGTTGCCCTGCCATGATCTCCTCCAATAAAAAATCGAGGATATGGCGGTTTGTTCCTGAGAATCCTTTGATAAATGCCGGGATGTCATCGCGGTCGCGCATGGAGATCGCGGCCATTTGCAGCCCGGCCACCCAACCTTCGGTGCGTTCTTCCAGTATTTTGGCGGCACGTTCATCCAGGTCTATCCCCATCACGCCGTTCAGGAATTGAAGCACCTCATCCTGGTTGAAACGCAGGTCGGCAGCCCGCAGTTCCAGCATCTGCCCCCTCGCGCGCAATCGCGAAAGTGCAAGGCGGGGGTCAGCGCGTGTGGCAACCAATAGATGGAATGATTCCGGGCAATGCTCAATCAGAAAAGAGACCGCCAAAAGGACCTCTTGATCGGAGATATATTGAAAGTCATCCAATACCAATACAATGGTCTGCTTGAGGGAATCAATGTCATTGATCAGGCTGGTAAGTAGAACCTCAGTCACAGCCTGGTGCATATCAGCGATGATCAGGCCGGCCTCCCCACCGATGCGGTTGTCAACCCTTTGCAAGGCTGCGATCAGATATGCCAAAAAACGGCCAATCTGGTTGTCTTCACGGTCAAGTGACAGCCAGGCAACTTTTTCTTTGCAGTCAGCCAAGCTGGCAGCAAGCAAAGTCGTTTTCCCAAATCCGGCCGGGGCCACAACCAGGGTGAGCGGGTTTTCTTGCAGGCTTTGCGTAATTTTGGTCTGCAGGCGTGCACGGCTCACCAGTTTTTCTGAAGGAACTGGTTTATGGAATTTTGTTTGCAGGAGAGATTCGGTTTTTTCCAATTTCGCGCTGGACTTTCGCAAAAAACCTCATAGTCCTTCAAGTTAAATAAATATCTACTGATGATTATATAGCGCCTGTACCTATATG
>CAYVRH010000245.1:0-2702 GCA_964452955.1 uncultured Anaerolineaceae bacterium
ATCTGAATTCCTTGGGGCATTCTTAACCTCTCGTATTTTCTTCTTTAATGGCTTGCTCCCTGACATGGAAGAAGCGTTGCCAGGCTGTAAAGTTAGCCAGCAGCGCAATTATACCAAGCGCGAGCTGCGGTAAACCAAATAGTAGACCCAGCACCATAACCACTGTCCGTTCGATGCGCGTGAGGATGCCAACTTTGGCGTCAAACCCCAGGGCTTCAGCTCTTGCCCGTGCATACGAAACCATCACTGAACCAATGGCTGCTAAAAAACTTAGCAGTACGCCATTCACGTTGCCCCTTGAGGCAAAAAAGTAACCTAATCCAGCCAGTACCAGTAATTCTTCATAACGGTCAATGAAGGAGTCCAGAAATGCCCCAAAGCGGCTGGTTTGCCCAGAGAGCCGCGCTAAGGCCCCATCCACAGCATCCAGAGGGGCGAAGAGTGCCAGTAATAAGCCTCCAAAAAACAAGTGACCGTGGGCTACCAGATAGGCAACCAGCGCCGAACCAATTAGGCCCAAGATCGTCACCTGATTTGCCCGAATACCTTTGGTGTACAGGTGTTGGCTTACCTTATCCAGGGGCTCCTTGAAATTTTGTCTTAGAAATTTCTCAACGTTAAATTGTTTTTGATTCATGCTTCCTCGCTTGATGGATCTTGTATCTCCGGTAGGATCTCACGTTCCTTACCGCCACCTTGCCCTGGGCCAAGTACACCCCGGGCTTCAAGCTGATCTACCAGCCAGGCTGCCTTAGGATAACCAATTCTTAGCTGACGTTGTAGATATGAAGCGGATGCCCGTCTTTCCTTGCGCACCAAATCAGTTGCCTGACGGATAAGGGCTTCGTCACCGGTGCCCTCTTCACTTGCGCGCACCGTGGTCTCCCAGGGGGCTTCTTCATCCTCAGGCGACGGAACAAATTGAGGTTCGCTCTGGAGTTCCTCCTGGTAGACCGGCTGGACTTCCTCAATCCACTCTGCTGGTTTTTGAGCTAGTTTAACGCTTTCTTTAGGCTCCACCGGCTGAACCGGTTTAGGGTCTTCAACAACCATGGGTAGCATCTGGTTTACGGAACTATTATGTTCTTTCCACCAGGTCATTACTTTTTCAAGTTCCCTATCCGAAACCAGAACCCCTTGTGCACGCTGAGGAATGCCAATTTCTGGATGCAGGAAGAGCATATCACCTTTGCCAAGTAAGGTTTCTGCTCCTGGTGTATCCAAAATTACCCTGGAATCTACCATCGATGCCACAGTGAAAGCTATGCGTGTTGGGAAGTTGGCCTTAATGACGCCAGTAACCACATCTGTGCTTGGCCGTTGCGTGGCCACAACCAGGTGCATACCAACCGCCCTGGCTTTCTGAGCCAAGCGCACCAGTGAAGTTTCGGTCACTTCGGGGGCGGTCATCATGAGGTCTGCCAGTTCGTCAATCAGGATCACGATGCGGGGCAGTTTATTGCCGCCTGAATGCTCCATACGCGTGTTATAAGATTCCAAATTGCGGGAATGTTGGGCTTCCAATAATTTATAGCGGTAATCCATTTCGGTGGTTGCCCAGCGCAACACCGATTGGATTCGTTCGATATCTGTTTCTACCTGCCCAAGCAAGTGCGGTAAACCGTTGAAACGGTTAAGCTCCACCATCTTCGGGTCAATCATCACCAGTTTCAAGTCTTCGGGTTGGTTGTTCATGATCAAACTGGTGGTAATAGCAGCGATACAAATGGATTTACCTGAGTTAGTCGTTCCAGCGATCAGCAAATGGGGCATGCTGGAAAGGTCGGAAACCAGGGGTTGCCCGCTCACATCCCGACCCAAAGGCACAGCCAGTGGGGAATTGGTGCGCGTGAAAGCTTCGGATTCGAGCACAGCCCGCAGATGCACCACTTCGTGAACCGCGTTGGGAACTTCAATACCTACATAGGATTTGCCGGGCACCGGCGCTTCGATGCGCAATCGCTCAGCCTTGAGAGCCAGTGCCAGGTCCTTATTCAGCGCTGAGATTTGCGAGATGCGCACTTTTTGTTTTTCTTCAGAATTGGATTTGTCCATAAATCCAGGTTCAACAGCATACTGCGTCACCGCAGGCCCAACCCGATATCCCACCACTTTGGCAGGAATACCAAAATCAGCCAGCGTTTTTTCGATCAACCCTGCAGTCATATTGATAGTTGCCTGGTTGGCAACCGTCACTTTTTCTTCCTCTAAAAGGCTAAGTGGCGGTAATTCGTTGGAACGTTTTACAGTGGTTTGGGTTTTTGGTTTTTGCTCGTCCAAACGGTTCAACTTGGAACCGGCTTTGTACTTGAGCGGCAATCCGATTTGTTCTTTGGGAGCTTGAATTTTGATTACCTCGTCTTTTTCTGAAATTCTGTTTTTCCGCGCAAGATCAGGGTTGAGCCTGTTTGAGCTTGCCGGCCTGCTGACGCGTAAGGTGCTTGGAATGGGTGCCTGGAAGTCCTCTGGAATCTCAACGGTAATGGGTTCCCCCACTTGCCTGAGCGCCCATGCTTCCAAGGCGCCAAACCCATTCAGTCCGGCCATGAAGAGCAGGAATGTAAAAAATGCCAGTAGTAGACCCGCGGCCACCCAACCCAGAACGCTGTTCAAGGGCTGACCAATCCCCCAGCCCACGATTCCCCCCGCGCTCTGCCCACTTTCCACCATTTCGATTGTGTCCCCATAGAAAACTGATGCCG
>CAYVRH010000246.1:0-2656 GCA_964452955.1 uncultured Anaerolineaceae bacterium
CGGAGGCAGGATCCCCCTGGAAATCGGCGTTCAATTTGTCGATTTCATCCAGCATAATGAGCGGATTGACCACGCCAACTTTCTTCATGGTTTGCAGAATACGCCCTGGCATCGAGCCGATGTAAGTCCGCCTGTGGCCGCGAATTTCAGCCTCATCGTGCACGCCGCCAAGTGACATGCGCGCAAAACGCCGGCCCATAGCCGTGGCAATTGAACGCCCAAGCGAGGTCTTGCCAGTACCAGGGGCTCCCACAAAACAGAGGATGGGTTGGTGGCTGCGGCTAGGTTTGAGACTGCGTACAGCTAAAAACTCAAGAATACGGTCTTTAGCTTTCTTTAGCCCATAATGATTGGAATCGAGGACGGCACTGGCATTATTAATGTCCAGGTTGTCTTCAGTCTTGGCATTCCAGGGTAGGTCGGCCAGCCACATCAGGTAGTTTTCGAGCATACCGCTTTCCGGTGAGAGCGAGGGCATACTGCGCAGACGGGCTAATTCTTTGTCCGCGGCTGCACGAGCTTCCGTTGGCAGGCCGGCAGCAGCCAGCTTTTCCTGTAGTTCAAGAATTTCAGGGTCAGCAGATTTGCCGTCGCCAATCTCCTTTGTCATCTTAGCGATTTGCTCGCGCAGGTAATTTTCCCGCTGGGAGCGGTCCATCTCGCTTTGAACCTGGCTCTGGATTTGCTGCTCAAGTTCTAATAGGTTGATTTCAGTTGAAAGCAAACGGGCAACCTTGTTCAAGCGGCTAATGCCGTTTTCTTCCATCAACAGCATCAGGCGGTCTTCATGGTCAAGATCGAGGGAGGAACCGATGAAATCAGCCAGTTCACCCGGGGTGGTGGCTTCTTCGGCAAAAAGAATCACATCTTCCTGGCCGTTTTCTTCCATTTCCAGATAGTGTGCGAATTGCTTGATGCACAGGCGCATCAAGGCTTTGGTTTCTCGAGCAGTGCTGCGAACTTCCTTGATGGGTTTTACGCGGGCAAAGACTACGCCGTGGATCTCGGAAATTTCCAGAATCTGAACCCGCCTTCTCCCTTGAAGCAAGGCAGTTGGTGCTTCAGAATCTTCAGTTGTTAATCGGCTGGGAACAAATTCAACACCCACCGGAAGGCATTGAGTCGGCGTTTGGCCTGTGCGCGTGGCGGGGTCTTCATAACACCCAATCAGCGTGGTGTGTTGTTCCTGCGCCTCGATCACCAGGCTGATGCCATTGCCCATCCCAGAAAAACTGAGTGGGGTGATGGTATTAGGAAAGAGCACCACATTCTGCAAGAAGAGAACTGGTGCGGTGAAGCTGCCATCCTTGTTGACCTTCTGGTTTTTGATGGCGTTCAATTCCTCAAAATTGGCAAATTTGGACAGCTTAAATTGGCTGTCCAGGCTCAGTGGGAAGGGGTAATATTCCTCGTCATTCATGTACACCTCGAACGGGTGATAATACCACAAAGGTTGTTTATTTTCTTATGCCCATCTCCGCCAGGATGACCCTGGCAGCCGAAGCAATGAAGATACTGCCTGTGACAATAATACCTTTTTCTGTGCCAGCCAGTTCAAGTGCCCTCGCCAAGCCCAGTTCTGCCGGATTGCAGCCTTCAGCAGGCTTGCCTTTTTCAGCTATGAGGGCAGCCAATTCCTTGGCATCCTTGGCACGCGGGTGCAAACTTTGCGTGGCGACCACTTCATCTACGCGGGGCAGGATGGCTTCCAACATGGAGTCCAGTTGCTTATCTGCCGAGCAGCCAAAAACGAGTACAAAGGGCAACCCGGGGAAGTATTCATCCAAGCTGGCGGCCAGTTTTTCCATCGAATCGCCATTATGGGCAGAGTCCAGAACAACCGGTGGGTTCTGACGAACCACCTCAAAACGGGTCGGCCAGATCACTTGTTGAAAACCCTGCCGGATCTGCTTGAGGTTTATCTTGATCCCTTTCTGGCGCAAAACTTCCAGGGCGGCAAACGCAGTGGCGGCGTTCTGTACCTGGTGCAGGCCGAGCAATGGTATTTCAAGCGCGATGGGTTTGCTGGCCAGCGATTTTTGGGTATAGGCTTCGGGTTTTTGGATACACTGCAGCGAGAAAATCTGGGATTGCAGCGTATGCGAGACTTCTGCAAGCTTGAAGTCATCCTGTACGAATACAGCTGGTGAGTGCCGTTCCCTGGCGATGCGGATAAGTTCTTTGAGCGGTTCATCCTTCTGACGGGCAATCACCACTGGCACTTCCGCTTTGATGATGCCACCTTTTTCGTAAGCAATTTCCGTCAGGGTGTTGCCTAAAACGGCCATATGGTCGTATGAAATGGAGGTAATCACCGAGACCAGGGGTGTGATGACGTTGGTGGCATCCAGCCGCCCGCCCAAGCCCACTTCAAAGACGGCAATATCCACTTTTTGGTCCGCAAAATACTGCATGGCCATAGCGGTAAAGAGTTCAAAGGTGGTCACTTCCTTTACCTGCGTGGAAAGGGGTCTTAATTTCTCTGTGAGGTCGACAAAATCAGCCTTGCTGATATCCAAGCCGTTGACGCGGATACGTTCGGTTTCCTCCACCAAGTGTGGGGAGGTGTAAAGGCCAACTTTATATCCCGCAGCCATCAAGGCCTGGGCAATGAACGAAGCCGTAGAGCCTTTGCCCTTGGTGCCGGCCACATGCA
>CAYVRH010000247.1:0-2613 GCA_964452955.1 uncultured Anaerolineaceae bacterium
TGGATAAGAAGGGCTAAGCATGCACATAGTCGGCACTGCCGGCCATGTTGACCACGGCAAATCAACCCTGATTCAAGCCTTAACCGGTATTCACCCAGACCGGCTAAAAGAAGAAAAAGACCGGGAGATGACCATCGAGCTCGGTTTTGCCTCCATGGTGCTACCAGGTGGCGAGACCATCGGCATTGTGGACGTGCCTGGGCATATCGATTTCATCAGCAACATGCTCTCCGGCATTGGCAGTATTGACGCCGTTCTGCTGGTCATCGCTGCCGACGAAGGCGTGTCAGCGCAGACGCGCGAGCATCTATCCATCCTTGACCTGCTGGGGATTGAGAAAGGCCTGGTGGTAATGACCAAGATCGACCTGGTGACCGACCCTGATTGGCTGGACCTGGTCGAGATGGATATCCGCGAACTTCTGGCAGACACCAGCTTGAAAAACGCGCAATTTGTGCGTGTTTCTTCCACCAAAGGCACGGGTCTTGAAGAGCTCAAAACCAAATTAGCCGATATGCTCAAGGAAACCCCTGCCAAACAAAATCTGGGTAAGCCCAGACTGCCCGTTGACCGCGTTTTTGTATTGCAAGGTTTTGGAACGGTGGTTACCGGCACTTTGCTGGATGGCAGCTTCAGCCTGGGGGAAGAGGTCGTTTGTCTGCCGGGAGATAAGCAGGGGCGTATCCGCGGCATTCAGAACCATTCCCACAAACTGCAGAAGATTGAACCCGGCTTTCGAACGGCCTTGAACATAAGCGGCATCGGCAAAGATGAAGTTCACCGCGGGGACGTGATCGCGCACTCCGGCGATTACTCGCCTACGCGCATGGTTGACCTGCACATCAGAGCCCTCAAAACACTGCCAGATGCCATTCGCCACAACCAGCCTTGCAAGCTCTACATTGGAGCGACCGAAGCACAGGGGCAAATCCGCCTCTTGGGTAAAGAAGCGTTGGAGCCCGGTGGCGAAGCATATCTGCAGATCCGCCTCCAGGACCCAGTGGTAGCTGCTCGTGGAGATCGTGTGATCATTCGCCAGGCCTCCCCATCGATTACCCTGGGCGGAGGAGAAGTGCTGGACCCCCACCCCGAAAAACGCTACAAACGCTTTGACGCGCAAACCTTGGATCACCTCGCCAACCTTGCGGCCAGTAGTTCCGCCCGAAGTGTGTTGGACCTGTTGAATAGCGGCAACCCCATCAAAGCGCAAAAAATCGCCACCCAGTTGCATCTCAGTGAAGCAGACTTACGTGAAATCCTGAACAGCCTTGAGGTTGAGGGCGACTTGATGGTGTTGAACGAAGGTAGCCCGGAAAACCAGCTCATGATGGGCAAAGCTGCATTCTTAAGCCAAAAAGAAGCCTTTCTGAAAATGCTGGGGGCTTTCCACAAAGCTTATCCAATGAAAGTCGGCCTTCCGCGGGAGGAACTTCGTGGCAACATGGGGCTCAATAAGGATAATTTTGAGCTGCTGGTGGCGGTCTTGGTAACAGAGGGTACTTTGCGGGATGCCGGCCGCTTCGTTGCAGCTGGAACGCACGAAATAAAGTTGAACGAAGCCCAAACAAAATTGGCTGCCCCGCTGCTGGCTCAATTTGCCGCCAACCCATACAATCCTCCGGATCAAAAACAACTTGAAGAAGCCCTGGGATCAGACATGGTTGATGGCTTGGTTGGTTCAGGGCAATTGGTGCGGGTATCGCCTGAGATCCTCTTTAGCCCGGAAGTTTACCAAACTATGAAAACCTGGGTACAGCAGCACATCAGCAGCCAGGGAAGCCTCACTTTGGCGAATTTCAGAGACCAATTTAATACCAGTCGAAAGTATGCTTCGGCCTTTCTTGAGCATCTTGACACAATAGGCATAACGGTGCGAAAAGGCGACTTTAGAGTGCTAAGGATAGTACAATAAATCACAACATCACATCAATAGGAGAATGAAATGGCTTGGAAAGTATTTGTCACTGATGGTCTTGAAGCAAACGGCAAAGAGATAATCAACCAGAACAACACCGTTGTCGATAAAAAAGGCATTGAAGCCGAAGAACTCTTAAAGATTATCGCTGAAGCAGACGCGCTGATCGTGCGCGGTCGCACCAAGGTTACCGCTGACCTCCTCAAGGCCGCCACGAACCTCAAAGTGGTTGGCCGCATGGGTGTCGGCGTCGACAATATTGACCTTAAGGCTGCCAAAGAGAACAATGTTACCGTTGTGAATGCCGCGGTAGCCACCTCGGAAGCCGTTGCTGAACTGGCCATGGGTATGATTTTTGCCTTAGCCCGCGAACTGCCGCGTGCTGATGCCACCATGAAAGCTGATGTTTGGGCCAAAAAAGAATTTGAAGGCGTCGAATTGATGGGCAAAACTTTGGGCGTGCTGGGTTATGGCAACATTGGCCGCCTCACTGGTAAGTACGCTGCTTGCATGGGTATGCGCGTGGTAGCCTTTGACCCCTACCGCGATGATACCTACATGCGCTCAAACGGCGCTGAAAAAGTGACCCTGGATGAGCTCTATGCCCAAAGCGATTTCATCACCATCCACATGCCCCTGACCGCGGAAACCAAGCACATGGTCTGCGAAGACTCCTTTGGCAAAATGAAAAACGGTGT
>CAYVRH010000248.1:0-2610 GCA_964452955.1 uncultured Anaerolineaceae bacterium
CTTGGATAATAGATTTTCTCTTCATATTTTGTGGATCACTGGAATAGGTATTTCTTTAACCAAAAACGACCATCTCTGGTCGTTTGGTTTTAAGTAGCGGAGAGCGGATTCGAACCACTGACCTCCGGGTTAGGACTCAAACCCCTGAATCCGTGCCATTTGTGCGGCGAGCTCTGCAAATCAACCAACTTGACGAACTTTGGGCCTTTGCTTACCGGGCCACGCTCCGGTTGTGCATCAATGCTCGTATAGTATTTGTTTTAAGCCCAGATCTCCAAAAAGTGGATAAACACGTGTAAGCTGGTAGCTTCAGTTTACCGGCTCAATGAATTCAGAAGGGTGTTAACGTTAAATTGAATTTATAGTTGCTACCTATTTCCAGCAACTGGTCTCAAGTGGTATCAGATTCAAATCTGCCAACCATTGTTTTGTTTTATTTGGTTTTTCGGCTTCATAGGGTATTTATATCTACCCTTTGATAACTTATTTCAAAACATATTTCAATATTCATGCTCCAAGGGCGACAATGGATCATTTTCTGATTTGTGGTATGATATTTTTTGTAACAATTCCATTATATATCGAAGGTTATATTACAAGGAGTAGTATGTCATTAAGCAAACAGGAATCGGATTTCTTGACAACCTTTTCCGCCAAAGGGAAAACTATCTTCACCTTCCAGGACGCTCTGGAGTTTTGGGAGAGCACAGATGCAGCTACTAACTCCTTGGGCAGGCTTGTGCGCAAGCGCTGGCTGCTTAGGTTGGAGAACGGTCTATATATGATTATTCCCTTGGAGGCTGGTCCGGAACGTCAATGGTCAGAAAATGCTCTGGTAATAGCCTCTCACTTGGTTTCACCAGGGGCCGTTGCTTATTGGTCTGCGATGCGATTCTGGAACATGACTGAACAACTCCCGCGTACTCAGTTTGTCCAGACAACCAAGAGAAAACGCCCTGTATCCATCCAAGGCATTAATTATCGTTTCATTACTGTTTCCGAAAAGCGCTTTTTTGGAACTGTGAGCAGACAGATTGAAGGTCATTCAATTATCCTCACTAATCGTGAAAAGACCTTGATCGATGCTGCGAGTCGACCCGACTTAAGCGGGGGGGTTATCCAGATTGCTCAAGCAATGTCCACAGCTTCAAACCAAATTGATTGGGAAAAGTTGACTGGATATCTGGAAAAATGGGGAGGTGGTGCTGTTGCCAAGCGCTTGGGGTACGTATTGGAAATGCTTGCCTTACCAATTCCAAACCGAGAATTGATTGTAAACAAGTGGCAGTCAATGATCTCTAAAGGGATCAGCGCCCTTGAACCGGGGTTCCCAAAAGTTGGCCCAACACTGGGCCGATGGCAACTTCAGATTAACGTCCCTGGCATGCTCACACAGGAGAAAATTGATGATTCGAGAAGCTGAAGTCCGTCGCATTGCTGCCATAAAAAAAGTTGATCCTATGGTCATTGATCTCGACTATAGCCTAAGTTGGATCTTACTGGGCATGAAGAACACGAGCTCCAATTTGCTCGGATTAATATTAAAAGGAGGAACCTCCTTGCGCAAATGTTACTTCCCTGATTATCGTTTTTCAGAAGACTTGGATTTTACTGCCACGGCTCCACTTTCAGAAAGTACAATCGGAAACTTGATTGAGATCAGCTTTGAATGGATTAGAGAGCATGACGGCCCCGATTTTACCATCCAGCCTTTCAGATTCGAAGTCGTCAACGATGAGTATGGAAAAGAGTCGTATCAAATCCGAGCTTATTATCGGGGACCTTTGAATTGGGGTGGATCGCCAAGGAGCATCAAACTGGATGTGACCAGAGCAGAAAAGCTTTTACTGCCCACGATTGATCGAAAGGTCTTTCATCTATATTCAGATGAAGAGATATTCGAAACGCTTCAATTATCCTGCTATTCCCTTGAGGAGGTGATGGCTGAAAAGATCCGGGCAATTGGAGGTCAACGTCGGTTTGCCATTTCAAGGGATTTATACGACATATACAACCTGCTGGATGCCGATATCAACCTTGATGCTGTAAAACAGATTCTGCCTGAAAAATTCGCATCAAAAGGGTTGGACCTGAACGCTATGGATATTAGAAGCCTGGAGAATCGGTATTCCGAATTTGAGCATGACTGGAATCGTCGTTTGCTTTACTTGGTTCCAAATAATCAACAAATCTTTGAATTAGTCTGGCTGCGTGTTCGAAATTTGATAAAGGAATTATCCCAATAATCTTGTATTCCCTCATAGTCAAAGAAGCGCTAAGATCATCCATTAATTTCCACGAATAGTACATGATGTGCGAAAGGAAACGGTTAGTTCTGAAAACACAAGTCTTAATTTGTTATTTATAGACCGCCAATAACACCTTATGGCCTAACTTGTAGAGTGGGCAAATAATTCTACTTAGTAGTGTGATTGTTTTCAAAACATTGCAATCATCCGAATTACTTTGTAGATGATGAAAAAGTCGTTGACCGAATAAGAAATCATCCAATAGCAGTATGGAAAATGCGAGGCAAATAATCACAGAACTTCAGGAAGGCACAGCTTCTCAAGCCTGAGTTGGCAGATCGTCGCATCCATTTGGCTTTAT
>CAYVRH010000249.1:0-2603 GCA_964452955.1 uncultured Anaerolineaceae bacterium
CGGTCCGACCGATGTTGCCCGCTCTGTCTGGTCATGGTCAGTCTGATAGCCAAAGAAGGCCCCGCTTTCATCAAACGGAAAAGGCACCCCCTGTTCAACTAGGTTCATAAAAGACCTGGCAGAGTTGGCCGCTTCAGCCAGGCAGATATCGCCATCGACGCAATTGCCTTCAAAAAGCGTCTGCGCCATGGCCGCCACACTATCAGGCTTTGAGCCCCCCAGGGATAGCTTGTAATAAGTTTGCTTATCAGAGCCGGTATTTCTGGAAGTGCCAGCCAGCCGGTTCTCGGTTACCATCAGAATGTCCCGTACGCCTTTTTCCCAAAGCCGGTTGGCAGCGTTATAGGCCGCGGCACCGCTGCCAACAATTACCGTGTTGACAATCCTCGTCTGGATTCCAAGATCAGTCAAATCCATAGCTGTTTCCTTCCTGCTGGCCTCTAAACCCCAAACTACTAAGTCTTTAGAGGCGTTTGATGTGGAACGCGCCATCCACGTCGATATAGTTTCCAGTCGTGTATAAAAAGTCATCGCCTGCAAAAGCCGCCACTGCGTTGGCAACATCTTCCGGTTGACCCCAACGGGCAATCGGGAAGAATCCTTGTTCAATCAATTTGGTGTACTTTTCTTCAACCTTGCTGGTCATATCCGTGGCGATTACCCCCGGCCTGACCTCGTAAACCAAGATGCCTTCACCTGCCAGTCGGTCCGCGAAGAGTGTGCTGACCATTGAAGCCGCGGCTTTCGAAACGCAGTATTCGCCCCGGTTTGGGGAAGAAACAACCGCTGAACAGGAGGTGATATTGATGATCGTGCCGCGTTTAGCAAAAGCCTTTTCCTGTTTTAACATCTGGTTAGCAACCAGCTGGCTGAGAAAAAGCATGCCCTTAGTGTTGATGCCAACGACACGATCAAAACTTTCTTCGCTCATCTCAAGGATGTCTTTGCGTTCCAATGGTGCCACACCAGCATTGTTGACAAGTAGATCAACACGCCCGTAAGCCTCCAGGCAGGCCTGCAGCAGATGCGCCCTGTCAGCTGCTTTTGAAACATCAGCCTGGGCGTAAACAACCGGTGTGCCGGCTTCTTCCAAAGATTTGAGTGTGTCAGCGTATCTCTCAGCAGAACCCGAGGCCGTCATCAAGACTTGGTATCCATCCTTCAGCAAACGCTTGACGATGGCGAGGCCAATCCCGCGGCTTCCTCCGGTAACAATAGCAGTTTTTTTCATTGCTTCTCCTGGCTAAGGCTCTAAGATGACCTTCATTTTGTAGGTGTCACGGTCCATTGTGAGGTCAAAGGCCTTTTGAACTTCTGATAATGGAAATCTATGGGTAATCATTGGCCCGAGGTCCAGCTTTTCAGCCATATTGATGGCAATGGGGAAATCCCAGCAATAACCTTGGGAGCCTTGCATCCGGATTTCATGCGAGGCAAACAGGGTAGCAGGGATAGTTGCTTGCCCCTGTTCAAAAATGCCGAGAACAGTGACAAGGCCATTCCGCCTGGCAGCCCGCATTGCTTGGCTGAGCGTTTGTTCGACGCCAACACATTCAAAAACCTTATCGAAACGTTTCGAATCCGTCCCGTTCAAGTGCTCTTCCAGTTCCCTGGATGGCAATTTATCAGTCGCACCCAAGCGCAAGGCGGTCTCAAGGCGCTCTTCGCTGCGATCACTAACCACCACGCTGCCAGCTCCTCGTAATTTACAGAGGGCAGCCACAAATATGCCAATCGCTCCAGCACCGATAACCAGCACTTCCTCCCCCATTTGGATGTCAGCCCGCCGCACTGCATGGGTGGCAACTGCCAGAGGTTCGATCAGAGCACCTTCAGCAAAAGTCATCGATTCAGGCAACTTGAATACTTTATCCTGACGGACGGCAATATAATCAGCCATCGCGCCTTTGCCGATGCGATAGGTAAAACTGATATTCTCACAATAACCATAATCCCCATGCCTACAGGCATCGCAGTGACCGCAGTTAATATTCGGTTCGATGGTTACTTTATCCCCAAGTTTAAAGCCCCTGGTGGCGGCGCCAAGCTCGACCACAACGCCGGCACATTCGTGCCCAACAGCGGTTGGTAACTTAACCGAAGGATGTTTACCATTGAAAAGGTGTAAATCACTACCACAGATGGCTGAGGCTTTGATTTTGATTAGCACCTCATCGGTAGCCAAATCAGGGACGGGGCTCTCAATTAACTCCAGCTTACCAGGGGCCATCATCCAAGCCATGCGGTTCAGTATTTTGCCATTTTTCTTCACTTCAGAGTTTTTGACGGTTACCATCTTAAGCCTTTGCCCTTGCCTGGGCTTCTTTATGAAACTTCGCATAGAGGGGCGCGTACAACTTGGCGTCCTTGATTACGCAACCTGTAGTGCCATGATCGCGCATGATTTGCGTGCATTTTGAACACGCGATACAGCATTTGTTTTTATCAATGCTGCCTGCAGTAAGTATGTCTTTCGGAGCATCTGGATAGGCAAACGAGTTGCGCCCGATGCCGACCAGCGTGCAACGGCCCAGACTGACATTGGCAGCCCCTGCGTAAGGCAGGTACTGACGCAGCCAGGAGTAACCATTGCCCACCACTGG
>CAYVRH010000250.1:0-2596 GCA_964452955.1 uncultured Anaerolineaceae bacterium
TAACGCTGGTACCAAGGGGACTATCACCTGCCAATTCAACCCTGCCAGCCTTTCCATTTCTAAATCCGTGGTTTGGAAGTCTGTAACCCCCACTGGTGGCGATGAAAAGGCAGAGACACAACCTGATCAAAACGCGCCAGATCTAATTTTCGCTGGAGGAAGTTCTGCCACCTTCGGCATGGATCTGGTTTTCGATACCACCATCCTGGACAACCAGGATGTGCGAGGGTTCACCAACCAGCTCTTGCAGCTTACTCTGATGGGTGGTGGTCAACCTGGCAAAAAGGATGAGGATCCGCCGGTGGTCACCTTCATCTGGGGTGAATTTGAGCTTTTCGACGCGGTCATCAAGGGCGTCCAAATCAACTACACGCTCTTTCTACCCAGCGGCATCCCCGTCAGGGCCAGGGCGCATGTCGATTTTATCCAGGCCTTTGATAGTGATGGCGACTTACCCGCGCAGAACCCTACCAGCCGCACCGATCCACGCAAGATCCACATGGTGAGCGAAGGCGACCGACTGGACTATCTGGCTTACCGGGAATATGGCCGTGCTGATCACTGGCGCCAGATCGCCGAGGTCAACCAGCTGGAAGACCCATTAAAGTTAAAGGTCGGCCAGTCCCTAATTTTGCCGCCGATAGGATAAAGGTGAAGCGTAATGGATGCCTTCAAAATATTAATTAACGGCTCCGAAGATAAGGAACTTGAGACCGACATCAGCCGCCTTACGGTCGAGAGCCGTGTTGGCATGCCAGGTATGATGCACTTAATCGTTGGTGACAGCGACCGCTTTACTTATGTGGATTCGACCAAATTCTCCATCGGCAACGAATTTGAGATCAAGGCTCAAAGCATTGATTCAAAAAGCTTTGTGAGCATATTTAAAGGCATCATCACAGCCATGGAGCCAGAATTTACTCAGGATGCCACAATCCAGATTCACGTACGTGGGTACGATAAATCTATCAAACTTTCTCAAGGTAAAAATACCCGCTCTTTCGTAAAGATGAGCACCGCGGATATCATCAAAAAAGTAGCCTCTGAAAATGGCCTTACCGCGGATGCCAGTTCAAGTTCACCTACCAAGGACCAGGTTATCCAACTTAATCAGACGGATTGGGAATTCGTTCAGTATCTTGCTCAAATGGACGGACTCAAAGTTACATTCCAGGATAACAAATTGGTCTGCAAGCCTATTGGCAGCATTAGTCAGACCGGGATCGATCTAACCTGGCGTCAAAACCTGATCAAGTTCATACCCAGGCTCTCAGGTTTAGGCCAGGTTTCTGCTGTCGAAATGACAGGTTGGGATGTAAAAACAAAAAAAGAAGTCACTTCAAAAGTCACTTCCGGTCAGCCCACTAAGTATTATTCCATCGGAGAATCGACCGCGGGTTCAGCCGCAGGCAAAAAGGTGTCCGGTGGCAGCCCATCACATAATGCCCTGGATATTTCAGGGAAATCGATAGATGAAATGAAAAGCGCGGCTCAAGGCGCGTTTGATGCCCAGGAAAGCCTTTTTGTCACCGCTGAAGGGGAAGCCCTTGGTGATCCAAGACTGGTTGCCGGCAGCATGGTAAACGTCAAAGATCTTGGTACACGCTTTAGCGGCAAGTACTTTATCACCACCGCCAGACATGAATTTACGCAAGGACAATATCGCGTGATCTTTGGCATTCACGGCGGGCGCCCCCGTACAATCAGCGGTATGCTGGGCGGGGATGCCAACCACGCTGACAACCGTGTGCCTGGCGTGGTTCCAGCCATCGTTACCAACAACAACGATAGCGGAGATGTTCAGGCGGCCCGTGTAAAGGTCAAGTATCCCTGGTTCCCCTCGGGCACCAGTGGCACGTTGGAGAGTGATTGGGCACGGGTTGCCATAATTGGAGGCGGCAAAGAACGCGGTATCTATTTCATGCCTGAGATCGATGACGAAGTACTGGTTGCCTTTGAACAAGGTGATATCAACCGCCCTTATATCCTGGGTGGATTGTGGAACGGTAAAGATGCACCTCCGGATACTGTCAGCAATGTTGTCAAGAGCGGCAAAGTGAGTGTGCGGATGATCAAATCCCGCACCGGTCATCTTATCAAACTCGAAGAGTCCGACAGTGTTGAAAAAATTACCATCGTGGATAAATCCACCAAGAACTCGATTGAACTGGACGCGAAAGCCGGAACAATTACTGTCAAATCAGACAAAGATATGATTTTTGATGCCGGTGGAAAGATGACTTTTAACTGCAAGGGCGATCTTGAGGTCACATCCAAGGGCGCTGGCAAGATGAAAGCTCAGAATAATTTTGATATCGAAGCCGCCACTGGCGCCATGAATATGAAAGCCATGGGTGCTATGAAGATGGCCTCAAAACAATCCATTGCCCTGCAGGATGCTGGCCCAAACAAGGTGAACATCGGTCCCGCCGGTGTGGACGTTCAGGGCATAAAGGCCTCCGTAAAGGGCAGTGCCATGACAGAGATTTCAGGTGCCCTGGTCAAGATCAACTAAGGCTGACCAGGCCACAAGGAGAAGTGATTAAATGGGTTTTCCAGCAGCACGCGTAGGGGACATGACGGCCACAGGTGACGC
>CAYVRH010000251.1:0-2578 GCA_964452955.1 uncultured Anaerolineaceae bacterium
CGTATAAATTTTCATTCTGAGCATTGCGGGGAATTTTCACCAAGTGGCCTGCACCTGGAAGACCCTTCGGCGAAGCCTCAGGGTGACAATTAAGGGGTAAGCCCGAATAACCCGGAAAGGAGAATAAAATTCCAGGTATTAAAACGCACAAAAGGCACGATTGGCTAATTGATAACTTGAAATTTCTCAATCCTCGCGTATATTATCTAATTAGGTGGACCCCTTTGCGGGTACCACGTGAGAGACACAACGGTCATACCTGCGAGAAGGACTTAGATCCTATGATGACCAAGAACTTGTGTCTCTCTTTTTATTTCTCCCCAAGACCCAATAGTTTGAGATGCAAACGCGAAAGAGCGTTGAATTATCAGTAAATGTAAAAATGAATTCCGGCTTTAAAAAGCAAATGGCCGGCGTAACTTCCTGCCGGCCTCTAAAAAAAGTACCCCCAAAACTCAGTGCTTATCCGATCCTAAATCGTCAGGCAATTTAATACTTGGCCCGCCCTTGCTTTGTCCTTTAGAGCTGGTTTCGGGCTTCAACCACAAAAATTCATAAGGTTCAAGTGTTAGATCTCCCGAATTGTAGGTCCTTCCCGTCAGCATGTCGGTAAAACAGCCATAATCTTCAGCAAGCCAGCAATTTACTGGTCTGGAGCTTAGATTATTGACAATCAAAAGCTCATTACCTGCGTAACATCGTGTGTAAGCGGCCACTTTTTTGTCATATTCCATTTGTTTCCAAATAAATTCACCAAGCCCAAAGATCTCGCTTTCCTTACGGACGGCGATTAAATGCCGAAGCTTATTCAATAGTGATCCTTGGTCAGATTCCTGAGCCGCAACATTGACCACACGATAGCCATACACAGGGTCATCAATCACCGGGGCATAAAGCCTCTCAGTTGGGGCATCCGAAAAGCCGGCATTTTTGCTTGAATCCCACTGCATGGGGGTGCGTAAGCCGTTACGGTCCCGTAAATGAATATTATCGCCCATCCCAATCTCGTCACCATAGTACAAAAAAGGCGAACCCATCATGGTCAGCAACAGGGAATGCATCAGTAAAATCCGCCGCATATCGTTTTCAAGCAAGGGGGCTAAGCGCCGCCGGATACCCATGTTCAGTTTCTGTCCGGGCTGCGGGGCGTAATGTTGCCACATCCATTCCCGGTCTTCCACTGTCACCATCTCAAGCGTCAGCTCATCGTGACAGCGTAAAAAAGTGCCCCACTGACAACCTGTCGGTAAAGATGGCGTCCGTTTCAGAATGGCTTGAATTGAGCTGAGGTCTTCTTTCGCAAGCGCCATAAAAAGGCGCGGCATCAAAGGAAAATGGAAGTTCATATGCATTTCATCGCCATCCCCAAAGTATTGGATGACGTCTTCCGGCCACATGTTGGCTTCCGAGAGCAGCAAGGTGCCGGGTTTGTACGCACCCACGAACTGGCGCATCTTTTTGAGGTAAACATGCGTCTCGGGCAGATTTTCGCAGGAGGTGCCTTCGCGTTCAAACAGGTAGGGTGGGGCGTCCACCCGCAGGGCGTCCACGCCTAGGTCCAGCCAAAAGCGGATGATATCCAACATGGCTTGCTGTACTTCCGGGTTATCGTAGTTCAAATCCGGCTGGCTGCTGAAGAAGCGATGCCAGAAGTACATCTGGCGCTTTTCATCCCAGGTCCAATTCGATTTTTCAGTATCGGTAAAGATGATACGTACGCCCTTGTATTTCTGATTGGTATCCGACCATACATAATAGTCTTTATACTTCTCAAATTCAGGGTGAGAGGGGTCCCGCGAGGCCTGGAACCAGGCGTGCTGGTTGCTGGTATGGTTGGGGATGATCTCCACCAGGATCCTCAGCCCGCGCTGATGGGCTTCTGCCATTAGGGTCTGAAAATCTGCCATGCTGCCGTAAGCCGGGAAGATATCGGTAAAATCCGACACATCGTACCCGTCATCATTTAGCGGAGAAGGCATGATCGGCAGCAGCCAAATGGCATCTACTCCCAGATTCTTCAGGTAGTCGAGTTTGGAAATCAAGCCTGGCAAATCACCCCATCCATCGGCATTGCTATCCTTGAAGGCGCGCACATTCAGTTCGTAAAATATGGCTTTCTTGTACCAAAGGGGATCATTTTCAATCATAGCCATTCTCCTGAAATCATTTTACTGAGCAGTAATTTGTCATTTTGAGACTCTTGATCACACTCTGACCGCGGTCATATTATGTATTATAAATAAATTCAGGCGGGAAAACATCCCGCCTGAGGTTGATCAAACCATCTCTTAACCCTTCACCGAGCCGGCCAACATGCCGCGGACGAAGTACTTTTGCAGCCCGAGGAACACTACCAGCGGCAGCACCATGCTCACAAAGGCCGCGGCTGTCATCAACTGCCAGTCCTGGCCTTTTTCACCGACCAGTGAAGCCACCGCATAGGTGACCACGCGGTTGTCGCCGCCCCCAAGGAAGACTAGCGCCACCAGGTAGTCATTCCAGACCCAGAGGAACTGGAAAATGGCAAAACTAGCCAGCGCGGGCACCGACAGCGGGAAGATCATGCGCACGAAGATGG
>CAYVRH010000252.1:0-2558 GCA_964452955.1 uncultured Anaerolineaceae bacterium
TCGTATCGCCACCAGAGTGGTAGTTAATGTCCGGCCACTGCCCAAGCATGATGGTGGGTACATTTACTTTTGGGTCTGAAAGAATAAAGTGGTCGCTACCGCCTTCAAAACCAGTCAAACGGCTGTTAAACATAGGGATTTCATTGTCATTGGTATGGCTCGGGGCATCTTTCTTAATTTGGTCCAAAACCATAGCAGCCAGATTGACGATGAAACTGGGGTTGGCATGCGGCACACCGGTGATGTTGAGGGGGCCATAGCCGTGCGACTGTCTGCCGCCCACCATATCCATGTTGATGCCGGCCTTGATCTTTTTCACGTTCTCGCCCAGGTCAGCCAAATATGCGTAGGTTCCTGTAAATTCCGGGATGAAAATCATACGCACACTGCGCTTGAGGGCGGGCAACACTTTTTGATCTGTTAGGTCCTTCAAGACCTTCACGGCTTCCATGGAGGCAGCTACACCGCTGGCATTGTCATTCGCGGAAGACCTTGGGTGGCAAAGGTGGGAAACAATCAATACTTCTTCATCAGTTTCACCTTGCAGAAGGGTCTCAACAACTTCAATCTCACCCTCATACAGACGTGAGTCAACATGGCACGTAGCCTGAAGGTATTGAGGTTTTGTGGGGTCTTCAGCGTGGTCTTTAAGAGCGGCGAGGCAGCGCTTGGTAAGCTTATCTCCTGCTCTGGGTGAGAGCACAAAGCCAAAAGTTTGTGGTTCATCCGCGGTGTGCTTCCACCAGAATGAAATGTAGTTGAGGGCGTCATGCAGATCATAGCGTGCCCTGACGTCCTTTTGCTCCCGCATGAAATCCGTGATGAAGCCGACAGCGCCTCTTTCCTTGATGGCCCAATCCATGTATTCCTGGAAATCATCATGGACAAAAACGAGCTTACCTTTTAAGTCAAGGCCTTCATAAGCCTTGGGGTCGCTACCTTTATCCAGGAGCACGATATCCAAAGGCTGATCACGATAATCGCAGGCATAACTGCGTTGAATCACGGATAGATTATTGGTCTTAAAGTCCGCCAGGTTACCAGTTTCTCCGCAAAGCTTAAGGGTTGCGTCTTCGCAATGCCATTCTTTGAACATTTTTGATGTTAAGAACCAGGTTTTACCATCCGCGGGATAAGATTTAATTTTTGTGTTCAAACCATATTCAAGCAATTTACTTGTCACATGTTTCGCAGCCGCCCGGTAACCGGTGGAAGCCTGAATGCGATGATAATTGGAAATCTCCTGTACGTTACGATAAGTTCTGTCCCCAGAAATTGCGCCAACAATTTTATTGATGATGTCCTGCATTTCAGATTTCTCCACAAAAAGACCCCTCCATAAGCTTTCGCGTTATAGAGGGGCCTCTTTCACTAGAACTACTTAGCTTTTTGATAGAGCTTTATGAGGGCCTGGGTTCCGTCATTTTCGAAACCTTCTTCGGCCATATCCTCATAAAGACCAAGAACCGTGTTGAGCATACCTAGGGTTACACCGCGGTCAGCCATTTCATCGCGGACGATTCGCATGTCTTTGATGAAGTGCTTGATAAAGAAACCGGGCGCAAGGTCATCGCGCAGCACACGTGGGGCCATATTCGCGAGCTGCCAGCTACCGGCTGCGCCAGCGCCGATGGCTGCTAACATGGTTGCGGGGTCCAGGCCAACATTGCGGGCATAGACAATGGCTTCGGTCATGGCTGCGGTCGCGCCAGCCACGGCGATCTGGTTTGCGGCCTTCGTATGTTGGCCGTTCCCAGCTGGCCCAAGATAAACAATATTCTTGCCCATGCATTCAAACAACGGCTTAACTTCCTCGAAATCCTGAAGGTCACCGCCCACCATAATGGAGAGCGTTCCGTTCCTGGCGCCCATATCGCCACCTGAGACAGGTGCGTCCATGACGCGAACACCGAACTTCTGACCTTCTTCGTACAGTTTCTTTGCCAAAGAAGGCTTGGATGTGGTCATATCTACGGCCAAAGCGCCTTTTTTGGCATTTTTTAAGATGCCTTGTTCCGAGAGATACACTTCTTCGACATCGCTGGGGTATCCAACGATGGAGAATATATAGTCTACATTCTCAACCGCATCTTTTATCGTGGTGCAGACTGTGCCACCAGCTTCTTCTTGTACTTTTTCAGCTTTAGCAAGGGTTTTGTTGTACAGGTTTACTTCATGGCCGTTTTTCAGCAGATGCTTCGCCATTGAAGCTCCCATTACACCCGTTCCTATCCAAGCGATCTTTGACATTTTTTATTTACTCCTTGAAATTCTTACTTTACGATATCGGCATACTGCATGAAGATGTCGCCAGCAGTGGTGGTGAATACGCCAGTAACATAATCTTTCTGCAGCATTTCCTTGCTGTAGATCGAGATCGGAATCCACCAGAATTCACTGAGCAGTTCTTTTTCTGCTTCGTGTAGTTTCTCGAAGCGGGGGCCTGGGTCAAGAATCTTGTCGGATTCTGCCATCAGTGCATCGAATTCAGGGGTTGAATAGCCGGAAACGCGCTGAATGTAACCAGTGGAGGAAATGTAGAGGTTCAACCAGGTGGT
>CAYVRH010000253.1:0-2539 GCA_964452955.1 uncultured Anaerolineaceae bacterium
GGAAAAGTAGGGCGGGTGGGGGTCGAACCCACACAATGTCACCATCGAAGGATTTTAAGTCCTTTGCGTCTGCCTATTCCGCCACCGCCCCGGAATGAGAAGATATTCTACCATCCTTTCATGCTTTTTTAGTTATATTTTGTTGGACAACTAAAAAATCATTGAGACAAAGATAAAACCGCTTAGCTCCTTTCTTGGCTATAATTGACGCCTGCATGGCACTTACCTGGTATTCCTGGCTGCTTTCACTTCTGCCCATCCTGACAGTGGTTTTGCTGATGTTGGTCTTTAAATGGAGTGGCAGGCGGGCGGCCGCGGCCTCCTGGCTGGTAGCAGCACTCATCGCCATGCTTGCCTTTGGGGCGGATTGGAAGCTTCTGGCCTGGTCACAGGCAAAAGCTTTCCTGCTGGCCATGGACATCCTCTTGACCGTTTGGGGAGCCATCACGCTTTACCACCTGGGTAATGAGGGCGGGGCTGTCAAGCTGATTGGCGACCTGGTGCCGCTTTGGATGAAAGACCGCACGTTGCAAATCCTGATGCTCACGATTATCCTCACCTCCTTTATGCAGGGTATGGGCGGTTTTGGTGTTCCGGTGGCGATCGTCGCGCCCATTCTGTTGGGGATGGGGTTTAGCGCTGTTGATGCCGTGGTCATGTCCTGCCTGGGGCATGCCTGGGCGGTCACCTTCGGGACGATTGGCGCGGCTTTTAACGCGCTGGTGGCTGTTTCGGGTTACTCAGCCCAGAGCCTGGCCCCAGACTCGGCGGTTTTGCTTGGGCTGGCCATTTTCCCCTGTGCCTTGCTTATTCTTTTTATCAGCCAAAAGTGGCAGGGTGTACGTCATGGCCTTCTGGCGATCCTCTTGTTAACCTTAGGGATGGGCTTGACCCAATACTTGATGGCCATTGCAGACATGACCAGCGTGGCAGTTTTTGGGGCTGCCATCGTGGGAACGCTGATTTTATTCCTCATCCGCCGCTTACCGTTCTATAACCAAAAATCAGAAACACAAGCGAAGCCGCCAACCGTCAAAATGTCCACCCCCCTGATCCTGGTCTCAGTTTCACCGTACCTTATGCTGGTGTTGCTTGGCTTCCTGGTTGCCATCCTTCCTCCGCTGCGTAACCTGCTGGAATCGTGGAAGATTAGCTTCCAATTCCCGCAACTCAGTACTGCTTTTGGTTGGGTAGTTCCCGCTGGTAGCGGTAAGGAATTTCACCTCCTTTCTCACTCAGGTACATTAACCTTCGTTGTAGTGTTGATTGGAGGTTTGGTTTACGCCAGCAGCGGATTGCTGCGTAAGGGCTCGCCCCAACGGATCATGAAAAAGAGCCTGTGTACAGCGGTCGAACCCAGCCTTGGCATCCTGGCTATGGTTGGGCTTTCTCAAATCATGTCCCATACCGGCATGACCAGTTTGCTGGCACGCGGGCTTGGTGCGGTTTTCAATCGCTGGCTTTTCCCGGCAGTCGTGCCATTCATCGGCACATTAGGAGCTTTCCTAACGGGTTCCAATAATAACTCCAACGTGCTTTTTGCGCCTTTGCAAGTTGAGGCTGCCACTATCCTCAAGTTGTCCGTTCCCCTGATGCTGGCAGCCCAAACAGCCGGAGCGTCTATAGGCAGCGTGATGACCCCTGGCAAGGTGATTGTAGGCTGCTCGACTATCGGCCTGGCCGGCAAAGAAAGCCGGGTGCTAAAGAAACTACTGGTTTATGATCTGCTTGTGGTTTTGTTTGTTGCTGTTGTGGCCACCGTATGGTCCTGGATAAGGAGCGTTTAGCGTGATGGGCAAGCATCCAAATCTACAGAGAAAATTTATGGCTGCTCTTAGCCCCCATTTGGTAGCCTTCATTTTGTTGGCGGAATTATTCTTGAACGCGTCTCTCTACTTTGCGCTAAAATCAGGTTGGGACCTCGTGACCGCGTTGCTGTTTGGGTTCATTATCCTGGGATATTTTGGATTGGTGTTGCTGAGATGAAAAGACCTGGTTTTCTTAAATTTACCCTCTATGTTGGCATTGTGGCCGTCATCGGCGGAGTCTATTTTTTGGCAGTTGCCCTCCTGCCGCCAACCGCCCAGTTGTTTAAGAATCAAGCTTACCGCTTTATGCAAATGGATTTTCAACAGGTGCTTTTCTCTGCTTTTGTCCTGATTATTACTGGCTTGGCATGCATCCTTCTGGGTGCTGTAAAGCCGAAACCGAACTCCCCGATAGAATCCAATCAAAAATCATGAAAAAAAATAAACCCTATTCACCCAAACCAACCCGGCTTTCGAGCTTGCTCAAACAATTGCCTTTTGGCTACAAGGGCCGTATTCCCGGGGTTAAAATCCTTGGGATTGCCTCTGACCACCACAAGGTCAAAGCGGGGTTTGCTTTTGTCGCCATCAAAGGCAGCTCAAATGATGGGTTGAACTTTCTGGAACAAGCCCAGCAAGCAGGTGCCGCTGTGGTTATTTCTGATCGACCAAAGCCAGCTGGGTTAACCCTCCCGTATTTGCAGGTTACAGGGGATATGCATACCATCCTG
>CAYVRH010000254.1:0-2530 GCA_964452955.1 uncultured Anaerolineaceae bacterium
GAAGCAGTTGCTTGGGCATGGGGTGGACCCAAACCAGACGCCGTTGACCTCACAGATATTGAACTATAGTGGCATTGAGATTACTTATAACGTCTGGCGCGATAAAGACACGAATTTCCCTGCCATTGTTGGGTATTACTGGGATAACTATAACGGCAGCCTGGAAGTTTTTGTGAAGGACAGCCCGGAAGAGTGCCTGGTGGCTGCCCAGAAAGTGGTGGAGGATTCGGCCGCGTTCGGATTTGAGGATTAAAGGCAATAACGGTCGGGTAGATTGACGAACTGATTTTCTTGATCGAAGTAGATCTGGGCAAGCAGCGTGCCTGCCATGGCCCCTGCACAAGAACAAAACCAGATTGCCACGCATTTGCTCGCAAAGACGAGCAAAACACGGAGCGATTTTTATCGCTCGCTACGAAATAACGGGTGGGAACGGAAAAGAACTTATCCCACCCCTACGGCAAGATCCGGGCAGACTTCGCTGTGCTCAGGCAGCCCCTACAAAAAAGAGCCGGAGCGATTTTCATCGCTCCTTAAATAGGGGTCCAATAGATTCACATCAATTTACCAACATAGATCCCTCCTGCCGTCGGGATGACAATCAGTTTGGGCGAAACGGACCATATTTCGGCCAATTCACCAATAAGAACGTGAGACACATTGGGGAAAATCCGGAGCGATTTTCATCGCTCCCTACATCAAGAAATTAAAAAACCACGGTGGACTTTGGATTTGCAATCAAAGAACTGCGAATAAAGAGCCGAATTGGTTTCCATATCTTCTTGTGTCAAGATTTGGGCAGACTTCGCTACGCTCAGGCAGCCCCTACGAAAGCAGAACAGGAGTGATTTTCATCGCTCGTTACGAAAAAACGGGTGGGAACACTAAAAAGTTTATTCCACCCCTACGGTAATAACTGGGAGAGATGCAGGGCTTGCCGAAGCCCTTGGTATTTATTAAGTTCGTTATTCTTAGCGCAGCAAGAATCTTTACCTGGCGATTGTACCCCAAGGCCGTCAAACGCTTAGATTTTTATATATAATAGTTTTAGTCCTACTCGTTTTTCACAAGTATTGGAGGCACAAATGAATAAGGCAAGATTGCTTATCACTGGAATCGTGATAGGGATCGCACTCGCGCTTGGAGTTCAGGCGCTCGCTCCGCTGGCCGCTTCTACTGTGGTGCTGGCCCAAGGCGGGGGAGGTGACGACAACGCCACGCTGGATCTGGGGGCTGTGATCGAAGCCCCTATGGAGACGGCTGCCCTGGCGAACGGCGCCGCGCTGGTCTATTTCACCCCGCAGGACTCCAACGAGACCGGCACGGTGATCTTTTTGTACAACACCTCAGATGCGGCAGTCACGGCCATCATTCGGAGCTACGCTCTCAACGGTACCGCCATGGGCTCCTGGTCTGTACCCCTCGACGCCAGGCAGATGAAAAGGCTGGTGAGCGACGCGGTCGATTCGCCCACGGCCCTCCCTCCCTCTTGGACGACGCCGGCTGCCACCTCGGTCAATTTTACGGACAGTTCTGCCTATGCCACGATGGAGCTGCCTCCGGGTGTCAAGGCCGATGGCTATGTGTTGTATAATCCGGACGGCCACATCAACCCGAACCTGGACCAGGGTGCCGTGCCGCTACGCTTCAGCAGCGACCCTTCGACCATCTTTTTGCCGACCGTGGTCCGGTAGCGGGCGCACGCTGTGGGGGGCGGCTCGTGAGCTGAGGACAACCCGCCCTAGGAGTGTTGGCAAGCCAGGGGAGTCCAGGTGGTTCAGTTGGATAGCGAGTAACCTTTTCTGGATCGTTAGTAGTGTTGCGAGCACAGGTCATACGGCGAGTACGCAAGCAGTCAAAACACAGTTCAGGTAGCCTCTACGGCAAGATTCAGGTTATCTCAAATATTTATCCCTCACCCCCGCTGCGTGGACCCAGCCCAATGCCCTTCGGGCGCGGGCACACACTATGGCACTTTGTGCCGCGAGTGTGCTCTATGCTGCTTTGCAGCGCGAGTACTGACGCAGGCAAACCGCAAGCAGTCCCTGATAGGGAGGGCTAATACAGTGCCGTATGAGCATCCATGTTGGGACGGAAGAAAGATTAGGCGAGGTCAACAAAAGGAAGGTTGCACAGAAAGCCCAGATCGCCAGAATACATCCACTTGACTTCCAGCCTTCGCAAACGCGGAGCTGTTGACCATAGTACGCGCGAATTATCCCAGAAAAGCGTTGTGGTGCTTGGCTAACCGCATCAAAAAGGCGATGATTACTACGGAAGTGTTATCCTTGACTCAGAAGGCAATCAGATAGCATTGGTCGACTGAAACTCACACCCGGGAGATACTAAATGAACAATGAAAGATCCTACCACTTCAAACCTGCTGATCACATTCTCGATCACAACGGTTACCCCTTGCCTGGTTACGCTCTGGATGGCAGCGGCATCTTTGACCGCAAACGTGTGCATGCTGCGCCCTGGCGCTTGAAAGAGTGGGATTTCTACCAGGTCACCGACCGAAATCTATGCT
>CAYVRH010000255.1:0-2510 GCA_964452955.1 uncultured Anaerolineaceae bacterium
AGAGTCATCGTAACATCCCCCGAACAAACAACATAGCGGTAACAGGTCTACCTCAACTGGTCTTGAGGTTTGATTATTTATTGCGCGCATAATAGGAATGGAGCTTTGATGATAACTACTTTTGACCAATTCGGTTTACGCCCTGAATTAATTCAAGCTGTCACCGCCCTGGGTTACCAGGAACCAACCCCAATTCAGGAGGGAATTCTTCCCCTCATGTTATCCGGCCGGGATGTCATGGGCCAGGCCCAAACCGGCACAGGGAAAACTGCAGCTTTCGCACTTCCCATTTTGAACAATCTTATGCCCAAAACACAACTGCCCCAAGCACTGGTAATCGTACCTACGCGTGAGCTCGCTCTGCAAGCGCACGACATGATCAAAGCACTTGGGCAGTTTAATGACCCTCGTGTGCTGGCGGTTTATGGCGGTACATCCTACGGGCCTCAACTCAACGAGTTACGTAATGGCGTTCAGGTCGTTGTTGGCACCCCAGGCCGCCTCCTGGATTTGCTTAAGCGCAATAAATTACAGCTGGAAGAAGTCCAAACGGTAGTGCTGGATGAAGCTGATGAAATGCTTTCGATGGGCTTCATTGAGGATGTTGAGAGTATTTTGGCAGCCACCCCTTCCAACAGGCAAACGACACTATTTTCAGCCACTTTGCCCTCGCGTGTGCGCCAACTTGCCGAAAAGTATTTGCGTAATCCGCAAACCATCAGTATTACTGCCCCCCAGGTCACTGTGGCAGCGATTGAACAACGGTTTTATTTGGTCAACGAGCACGATAAACTAGCCGTTCTGACGCGCTTGTTTGAAATGGAAACCATTACTTCAGCTCTCATATTTGCCAGAACACGCGTCCGCACCGCTGAACTGGTGAATGCACTGAATATGCGTGGGTATCCATCTGAAGCGCTAAGTGGTGATATCAGCCAGGACGCGCGTGAACGCACTATGGCGCGCTTCCGCGCAGGCCAGGTAAAAGTGCTTGTGGCAACGGATGTGGCTGCAAGGGGTTTGGATGTGGAAGGCATCTCACACGTTTTCAATTATGACCTTCCGGATGATGCCGAGGTCTTCGTACACCGAATTGGGCGGACGGGGCGAGCAGGCCGCGCCGGTGTGGCAATTTCTCTGGCAAGACCGGCAGAGAAGCGGAACATCCGTGATATTGAACGCTTCACCAAGCAAACAATGCTTGAGGGGCAGGTCCCAACAGTTCAGGATATTCAAACCAAACGTATCGACGACCTGATGGGGAAAATTGAGGTTCAACTTCGTCGACAACGTGTTAAGGAAGAACGTGCTCTTGTGGAAGCACTGGTGGCAGCGGGTGTTGACCCAATGGATTTGGCTGCGGTGGCGCTTAAGATGGCGCGCGCCGAAGAAAAGCAACGCCCCATTGAAGAAATCAGCCCGTTACCAGTAAAGGCTGAACGCCCGGAACGTCGGGAACGCACTGAACATTTCGAAGGTCAACGATCTACCAGACCAACCATTAACGGTGGCCGTACTGTTGGCAGAAAAGCTGAAGAAGCCGGTATGGTGCGCATGGAATTGCGACTTGGAAAAATGCATGGCATTCGCCCTGGTGAGGTAGTGGGAACCATCGCCTCAATCGCGAACATTCCTGGGTCAAGCCTGGGGAAAATTACTATCCAATCAAAAAGCACGATGGTGGATGTGCCAGCTCAACATGTGAACCAGGTGTTAGCTCACAACGCCAAGTACCAAATCCGTAAACAGACCTTCTCTCTTTCTATTTCGGGTTGATTGGAACAAAAAGCGTCAAAATAACTTGAAATGAATTCAAAAACCGTGCCTTTCAAATAAGAAGGCACGGTTTTAGTTTTTTACTCAGACTTTGAAACTGTCAATATCAGAAAATCACTTGTGCAAATTCGGCGCGGCGATGAAACTCAAGCCGCGCTCTGTCAATTGCCAGGCAGTGGTATTGCACGCCCCGACCTTGTCAAGATAATTGGTCATCAGGTTTTCCCAATCTCCGCTGGCAATAACTTCACTCTTGTCGCGGAAATAATCCAGTAGATCAGAGGGATGGGAGCGCGTTAACTCAGCATCAAGATCTCCACCTTCATGCTTGGCGGCAATGTTCGCAACATGGTCAGCCACTTCCAGAAGTTCAGCACGGCGGTCGTAGGGTTGGATGACAATACTTTTTTGAGGTTCAGTAATGTGATGCTCAAAGCGGATCACTTTTTCAAATCCAAGATCTTTGCGGAATTCAGCAGTAAGTTCCATCGTTTTGTTGTTAATGGAATTTGACCAATTGAAACCGATCAATGGACTGGTTCCATCTTCTCGACTGAAGAGTTTTGCCATCATCATGATCCATAAGGCATGATAAGGATTGTCTGAACCAAAGAATACCGAGATTTTAAATTGAATGTCCACGCCCAATTTGTAGAGCATAAAACCCAGCAAAATTGTGCCAGCATTGAAATTTAGCACATGTTGAACGCCATAATTGGTGTAATAGTATAAGA
>CAYVRH010000256.1:0-2507 GCA_964452955.1 uncultured Anaerolineaceae bacterium
TGCAATTTTGTCGTGCTGAGGGAACCGAAGCATCTTCCAGTAGTAAGTCAGATTTAGCAGATCCTTCGCAAACGATGCTCAGGATAAGATCCCCTTTTCAGTCCTTGCGAGGAGCATAGCGATGTGGCAATCTGGTTTTACTCTTGCGGTAGGGGCAGAGGCAAGCGTAGCGCTTCGCCCGCCTTGGCTCTTTTGCCTAGACGGTCCTGTTAGAAAATGGCTTCCATCCAGGAAGCAGATACGAACTAAGAATTGGTAAACCTTAACAAAGGAAAATCTCAGGCTGGCCGATAAGCCGTATTCTGTCTTTAGGGTACGCATCTATCTTGGCTGCCCCTCACGAGGCAGCTCCATGCGGTCTACCCGGAGATCAAGTGAACCGAGCCGGTTCTCTCTCCTGTTTGACCTTGCACCGGAAGGGGGTTGCCTGGCTGCCGGCATTACTGCCGGCACCGGTGGTCTCTTACACCGCCTTTTCACCCTTACACTTGCGTGCGGATTGTTTCTGTGGCCCTGTCCAGAGGCTTACACCTCTCCAGGTGTTACCTGGCTTCCTGCTCTGTGGTGTACGGACTTTCCTCACTCCGAAGAGCGCGCGCACCTGGCCAGCCTGAGAACTTAATCATAGAGTAACGGGTGGCAATTGTCAACTTCGCGTAGCCAGACCGCTCTGGCAGCAGAATACTCAAACCAGCAGCTTAAAAACCAAGAGGTATGCCACCAACGCGAACAGGATGCTGTAGAGCGTGCCAATTAGATAATACTCAGCAAAGCTCTGGTCCTCACTGAGCAATTTGAAGCGGGCCAGCGATTTAGCAGCCATCACGAAACCCAAGGCGGAATATTGCCCTAAATGCACGAAGATAACGGTGAAAATACGCTCAAAAATGCCTATCAGCGAACCAGCCCCTTCCACCGTGGCAGTCTTACTGCGATAATTCGCATAACGCGTGAAAACGCGTTTGAAGCTGACGTTTGCAGGTTTACCCACCAGCGCCAATACCAATATCCAGCGTATGCCATCAAAGCTTTGCGTATGGAACCAGGCTTGCAACTCACTCGCTGGCCAGAGCCTTACAGCCATGGTTATCAATAACAAATGCAGACCCTGATCCAGCAAAAACAGCCAGGGTACTTCCTGGCGTAAAATGCGTTTGTCTTCTCTCTTCTTTGGGTCTGTTCTGTGCAAATAGATAAACTTCAGCCAGTCGATCAGCCCATGCCCAAATATGATAAGCGCAAGAGCTGGCAAGCTAGGTTGGGCTATCAGCAAGGTTGGAAGAAAGGCCGCGCCATATAGCAGGATGTGAAAAATGAGACCACGTGGTGAATTGTTTTTGAGTTCCGCCAAGCTCTGCCATTGCAGGTAGTAATCTCCCAGAAAGTGGGCCGCGAGGTACAGAATCAAGCTTTGGACGCTTGTCACGCTTGCTTTCCCAGCTTATGGATGGCTTCTGAGATGGCCATGCCATTGCGGATGTAGATCTTGACGCCGCTGCCTTTAATGCGTTTTTGCAGAGAAGCAGGTGTCAGATTCATGTAGTCTGCCAGTTTTACTTGCTCAAAATCATCCGCGTACAGGTCGGAATCCACCAGGGCTTGTAGCACTTCCATCTGAGTGCTCCGCCAGCCGTCTAAAATCAAGCCGTTGGCTGCCAGGGCAGAATTGATCAGGCGGCTCTGGGCTGGATCACTCGTGTAAAGGTAAGTCCGACTGCTGCCATAATCATTGTGGTCATGAATGTACTCGATCGCTCTTCGGGCAGCCCAGTAGGCGGGGCCATCCGCGCCAAGGCTTAGCTTAGGGTCGATGGCTGTGCTGATGCTGCCGATGCCAATCCCAAAGCGCACTTTTACCGGGTATAGCTCGGTAATAAGAGCATCCATAAGGCGACAGATTTCCGAAGCATCTCCCAGAAGTCCCTGGAATTCATCCCCAACGGTGACCGTAAATCGGGAGGCAATCGAAGACTCGAAGCGTGTATTTATTGAGCTAATGACCTGCATAAATTGCTGCTGGAACCTCTCGCGCGCAGGAATGCTGCGGGAGGACACCAAGTCTCCGATCATGGCAAAGTATATGGGTGAGTTCTCTTCTGATACTGGTTTATTCATGTGCTTATTTTATCACACTCCAATTAAATAGAGATTATTGGTAAATCTCCAATTAACCGGCAATAACTGTCAACCTCTGGAAAAGGCGTTTAAAATAATTCTGGGCGGATAACGAGTTTTATTCGGAGAAATCCGAAAACTCGCCATTTAAAAGAAGATACAAGCCGGCTTGCGTTCCAATTTTTAGGTTATAATCTTTGCTATGACTGGTCCGGTAAGCGGTCGCTTTTTTCGGCTGCCTGCCAGGAGACTTGCATAAAAAATTTTATTAGGAGCAGACGTCATGTCACTAAACCCGGAAAAGAAAACGGAAGTCATCAAGAAGTTCGAACGCCAGCCAGGCGATACTGGATCCCCTGAGGTTCAGATTGCTTTGCTGACCGAACGTATCA
>CAYVRH010000257.1:0-2502 GCA_964452955.1 uncultured Anaerolineaceae bacterium
GCACCCCTATGTGCGCAGCCGGGTTGCTCAAATCGAAGCGGCCAAGCAGGAAGCCGGGGAGGAACTTTCCGTCAGCTTTTTGCTGCTGCCCTACATTTTTGGTTCAACTCCAGGGCGTGTGCCGCTCTGGAAACCAGTAGTTGGCTACCTTAAGAGCTGGCTGCCAGTGGTTCTTTACCCCAAGGGTGGCTGTGCCATGGTCTCAGCCAGGGAAGTGGCTTCTGCCGCTGTGAGAGCCATGGAAGCAGGTGAAAATGGCGCTGAATATGAAATTGCCTCAGATAACCTCACCTGGCGGGAGTGGTTGACGCGACTGATGAAATTCACTGGAAGACAAAAGCCGATCTGGACCATCCCCGACTGGATGGTGCGCTTCGGGGCCAGCCTGGTGATGGCTTCACATCACCGTAAAGGCAAGGAAAGCGGCCTGGATTTGGTCGCCTACACACAAGTACAAACCCGGATGGGATTTCTGGATACCGAAAAAGCGCGTCAGGTACTGGGTTACCCAAAGGGCGATTTGGACCAAGCGTTGAAAGAGACTGTAGAAGCTAGTGTGTAGGTGGTGGTTCATGATCAGCCGAAAGCTTAATGACGTTTAGCGCGCCAGGACGCTGCGATATACAAAACGTCCCACAAAGAACAGAACCACCATCCAAACCAGGATAAATGGAATGGCATAAGCCCACTTTTTCTGCTGTTTTCCGTTTCCCATTTGCTCAGTTTCAAGGCGGCATTCCTGCATGACTTCCTTAGGAATCCAGCCAATCGTCAGCGCGACCAGCGCTGGCAAAATAATCAGGTCGTCCAGGTAGCCTAGAACCGGCACAAAATCCGGAATGAGATCGATAGGCGAAAGAGCATAGACCACAATCAACAAAGCACTGGCTTTGGCGTACCAGGGAGTGCGTGGATGCTTGAGGGCCATCAAAACTGCGGGAATATCCCTTTTGAGCGCTTTAGCCCTTGCCTTCAAATCCATCAGAACCAGCACCTCTGCACGAGTTCAACCCTGTAATTTTCCAAGGAATCAGGCTTTTTGTTTAGAACTGGTAAGGGTCGAAGTCGGCAACACTGGCATCTTCTCGACTGATGGGAGCCCAAGCAATTCCGATATAGCTACCCGCATGGCAACACGGTCATCCCAGGGGTATTCAGTTGCGCCAAAACACATGGATTGCTCGTGGCCCTTGCCGCAGGAGATAACCAGATCCCCGGGCTTGGCCATGGCCAGAGCCTTGCGGATGGCATCCGGACGGTCAGCAACGCGCCAGAAATTGGCCTTTTCATCGTCCCCTGCCAGATTGTCGGCGTCCTTTCCTTCTACCCCGCCAACAGAAACCGCGGCCTCAGCCATGTCCTGAAGGATGGCATCCAAAGATTCCGTGCGCGGGTCTTCCGCTGTCAGGATGGTGAGATCTGCTTTGCGAATGGCCACTTTTGGCATCATTTGACGTTTTTCACGGTCGCGCAGACCTGCCGAACCGAAGACCGCGATGACCCGGCCTTTACTCTGGTTGCGGGCAGAACTTAAGGCCAGATCCAGTGCGTTGGGTGTGTGCGCGAAGTCGACAATCGCATGGAAAGGCTGCCCCAGGTCGATCTTTTCCATGCGACCGGCCACGCCGTGCATCGTAGCAAGGGTTTCCAGCGCCACATCAATCGGAATGCTCAAGCCGATGCAAACCACCGATATAGCTGCCAGGGCGTTGGAAACGTTGAAAGCACCCACCAAGTGTGTTTTCACCTGGTAGGTCTGTGTCCCCCAATGGCACACAAAGCGTAGTTCCGTGGGCGTATCTTCAATTTGGTCCGCCCAGAGTTCAGCTTGATTAACCCGGCTGTAAGCAATCTGTGCAGCTGGCGAAACCCGCTTGAGGTAGGCATAGGATTCATCGTCCTTATTCAACACTGCCAGGCGCAGGTTTCCAATTTCTTTGGCTGGAGTTTGGGAGAGCATCTCAAAAAGCATCCCCTTGGCCTGTAGATAATTCAGGTAATTGCCATGATAATCCAGATGCTCGTGGGTTACGTTAGTCACAGCCGCGATGTCAAATCCACAGCCGATCACCCGACCTTGATAGAGCCCATGGGATGTGGTTTCAAGCACGCAATATTCGATACCTCTTGAGACCATCTCACCCAGGTAAGCCTGGATATCCGGAGCATCAGGTGTTGTGACGTGGAACCCAGTATCCAGAACTTCTTCGCCAATAATCGCGTTGATGGTCGAAATCATGCCCACTTTTTTTCCAGCCCGGCGTAAAATCTCAAAGATCATGGTGGAGGTGGTGGTTTTTCCATCTGTCCCCGTAACCCCGATCATACGCAATTTGCGGGCAGGGAAACCATGCAAACCAGCCGCGAGGTACGCCAGGATGGTATGCATATCCCCTGTCACCTGCAAATACGGGAGGGTTAACCCAGCTGGCTTTGGTCGATCAGAAATGATCACAGCGGCACCTGCTTGCTGGGCTTGTTCCAGGAAATTCAAACCGTCAT
>CAYVRH010000258.1:0-2500 GCA_964452955.1 uncultured Anaerolineaceae bacterium
ATTAGCGCATTGGCTAAGCGTGGTGTCAGGTTGAAAGTCGCAACCTGACCTACGACTGGTAGGTAATTAGCGCATTGGCTAAGCGTGGTGTCAGGTTGAAAGTCGCAACCTGACCTACGACTGGTAGGTAATTAGCGCATTGGCTAAGCGTGGTGTCAGGTTGAAAGTCGCAACCTGACCTACGATTGACGGTTATCAAGAGTAGCAATATAGGTCGGGCTCCATTCTTGAACCTAACAGTTATCAACTTAGGTGAGCAAGCGGCCTAAGAGGAACATCAAGACGATGGAAACAGCGTAGTAGATGATAAACCTGGTCAATTCCTGCTTGCTGGGTGCCTCTTTCATGAGACGCCTCCTTCTCTCTATGCAATTGCATTATACAGGGTTTTGAAGGCCATTCAGCCAAGTGCCAAACCCTTTTGCCGGGCCAAATAGCAGCGGAGCTTTGGATTGAACAGGAAATTCGGGAAGCAGACTTGCCTTGCTTAATTGGCGCAGGCATGCCATAATTTTTCAAACGCGGGAAAGGAGCGCCATCTGAAAAACAAACGTTTTGTGTACTTCTTTCTGATGATCCTGGTGGGGGCGGGCATTGGCCTGGCTGTGGGCTGGTACGCCTTCCCGCCGCGGGCAGCTGAGCAGGCAAAACTGAGCCAGCTACGCGAAGACTTCAAGACCGATTTTGCCTTGATGGCCGCGGAACAATTCGCGGTGAACAATGACGCCGTGACCGCCCTGGATAACCTGGCCTTGATAAACCCCTCCGACCCAGTGAATTACCTGGTAAGCTCCATCAAATTTGCTGAATCGGCTGGCTACCCGGCTGCGGACCTGGCAAAGATGCGCGCGTTGTTTAATGGCATCGATGCCGGCATCTTGCAGCAGTGGAAGGCGGGAGGCAAGAGTGGAAACTGAAAAACGCTCCAACCTCTACCTGCTGACCGGGCTGATCTTTGGCCTGGCAATTGGCCTGGTGATTTCACTGATGATTGCCCCGGCCATCAACCGCGATGCCGCCCCAGCCCAACTGACGGATCAAAGCAAGGCAGAGTATCGGCTGGTGATTGCCAGAACCTATGTAAGCGATTACAACCTGGTACGCGCCCAAAGCCGGCTGGCACTTTTGGCGGACCCCAGCCCGAGTGTGGCGCTGGCAACGCAAATTCAGGAAATGCAGGGCACGAACTCGAACGGCAATCTTGAAGCCTTGCAAAAGCTGATGGAGGCCCTCAACACGGCACCGCCCGCGCAATAGACTATTCGAGGGCTACCGAGCGCAGGTAACGGATTAATCCTCGCGCAACTAACAAAGTTGCATCTGCATCTTATGCCGGTGCCAGGATTAGCACCTAAAGTTGATAACAAAAAGCCGCCGGAATACTCCAGCGGCTTTTGATAAGCGGGCTTCATGGCATGGGGTTGGTGGCCACCCAGTCATCACCAAAGTCGATGTACAGGTCCACCTCGCTGTTGGGGGTGTAGTTGAACTTAACCTGTCCGGCATTGTTAATATTGAAGATAGTGGTCAGCTTTTTGAGGGCATGCGGGGTGGCGCCGATGATCTGGACTGAGGAGTAGGCCTGGTAGGGCGCGGTGCCCTGCTGGATGACGTTCAGACCCTGGCTCTGCAGGTACTCGGCAGTTTTCACTTCAAAACCGGGGGTATTGGAAGCATTGCGAACGATCACACGCGCATTTTCTTCCTGTAATAACAGGGCAAGGTCGACGGCGCGGTCCAGGCTCTGACCTGTGAAGACTTCATCACGCAGTTCGCGGATCTTTGCCGGGATGGGACGCAACATATCCTGACCTTCGGCCTGGCCGAGCGAAACATATTCGTTGTTGATAACCTTGTTGACGTAGTTCTCGCGGGGGATCTGGAGCACTTTTTGAGCGAAACTCAACAGCACTTGCAGGTCCATATTGGTTTTGATGCCCTCAGAGATATCAGCGTATAGTTGGGGCGCTTTGGAGACCAGCATGGGGAACATATGGAAGGTGACAATCCGGTCGCGGATGGCGAGAATAACTTCCTGCTGGCGCTTGGCACGGTCAAAATCACCCATGGCGGTATGGCGCATGCGTACGTAAGACAGGGCAAGTTCACCAGGGAGTGTAACAACACCTGGTTCCAAATGCACCACATCCTGGGTGTAGAGGATGTCGAGGTCTATGGGTTCCTTGATATCCAGGCGTACACCGGAGATATCATCAATAAATCTCACAAAAGCATTGAAATCGATCTGGGCATAGTATTGAATGGGTACACCCAGAAGGTTTTCAATGGCCTTGCGGGCATTTTCAGGGCCGCCACCGGGCAGTTGCTTTTGCTCACCCACACGATAGGCAGTGTTGATTTTGGCATAGTCGGCGTTGGGGATTTTGACCCAAAGGTCGCGGGGGATGGAAATCATGCCGGCTGTATTGTTGAGTGGATCCATGGTGAAAAGGATCATGGAATCGGTGCGTGGGGCATCGGTTTCGTTATCGCGGATGTC
>CAYVRH010000259.1:0-2497 GCA_964452955.1 uncultured Anaerolineaceae bacterium
TCATTCTTCCAGATTTTGAGGAGATTTGTCAAACCTGAGCATCGTTCATATTTACATATCAAGAATTGATTTTTGTGATTTCTCTATTAACTTGTCCCAGAAAAATGGTAAGTCTCTTGAATATTTATTCATTGAGTTAAAGTCGCCGCCTAGGCATCTGATTATTGCTTGAGCAAAATCTGCAGGTGAAAAACTAGTAAGAATAATTGGACCCCATTGGAGGTTTGCCAACATCTTTCTATCACCAATATCCGATGTAACAACAGGGACACCCATTGCCCAGCTTTCAAATATCTTAAGAGGTGCGCGAGCAGAAGAAGTTGGTGAGTCGTCTGCCGGATCAACCGTGACATCAGCTAGACTGTAATAAAGTGGAGCAAAATCCGACGACACTCTTCCGGTAAATATTACTGATTGGAATATTCCCAAATCCTGAGCAAGGTTGATTAAGACACCCAAATCCTTACCGCCACCAACAACCAGAAGCATAGAATCGGGAATTGAATCTTTGACTAGAACAAAGGCTTTCATAAGTAAATCAACTGGATGATTCGCTAAGTTCAGACTTCCGATGTAAAGAACCACTTTTTTCCCAGACAATCTCAGTTCCTGTCTAAGCTTCTCAACTTTGTCGGGTTCGATGTTGCTAAAGCGGTCTCGGTCAACTCCGTTTGAGAGGTAGACGATTTTCTCAGGTTTAACACCGGCTTTAATCAACTTTTCTTGCATAAAAAAAGTGTTAGTGGTAACCTTCCAAGCTCTGCGTGGAAAATAAAATTCAAAAAATCCAACTAAGCTTTTCTGTAGAGAATTAGCGTAGTGATTAGACTCTTTTTCATAGTCATCACAATCCACAATCAATTTGGCATTATATTTTTTTGCAACCCATTTACCAGCAAAGCCATTCATGGGATGTGGTTTACCAATAATTACGTAATCCGGGTGGTATTCTAAGGCTTTTCGATAAAGTCTAGCAGTGGCTTGAATGATGACCAAGGGAAGTTTCCACCAAGGAAAATATGTGGTCAAATTTCCGCATTTCTTCACATGCATCTGGCTTACATAATTTACCTCAAATCCACCGACAAACTGTTTTTTATTCTCCAGGTTTTTATAATCAGGATGTAATGCTATGATTTTTACTGAGAAGCCTTGTTTGACCAATTCCTTTGCCATTGGGCCATACCGTCCAAGACCTCCCGGACTTTGCAGGTCTTGGGATAATAAAAAAATAATCTCTTTCCCTTTTGAATTCATACAAGCCTCTTGCTTTTACCCTGATCATCCGATTGCAGAACAGTTACCAAACCTGACCAGGACTCAGTGATACTTGCTTTATCTTGGTCAACCACACGAGAAGAAGTGAGGTCAAGATCCAAAATTTTGTTTTTCATTTCAGAGTAATCTGTGTTTGGAAAAACTAATATTTTCCCCGAGGAGGAATCAATCAGGTCTTCGTGAGCTATTGATGTACTAATTACAGAAGGAAGACTGTAACTTAATGCCATTTTGAGCGCTCCGCTTTGCGTACCAGAAGTGTAGGGGGCAACAAAAAAGTCGGCGGCTAGGAAATAGATTCCAGCTTGATCATCCGGGATATATTGATCACGAACTAGAATATGGTCTCCAATCCCATATGCTTTTATCATATCCAGGTATTGCTTCTTGTCTTGCCAAAACTCACCCGCAATCACAAAACAAAAATCATTCAGTTGTTCTTCGTCCTTCAGAATCTTTATGGCATCCAGCAATATTCCCAAACCTTTATAAGGGCGAACAAAGCCAAAGAAGAGCCCGACTTTCTTATTTTCATCCAATCCCAACTCTTTTCGGGCGTCTGATTTACTGAGTACTTCAGAATCAAATGGTCTGTAAATTGGGTGAGGCACAAGCTGAATTGAAGCACCTTTTACCAAAGCGGCAATCTTTTCCTCTTCCTGCTTATTCATCACCACAAATCGAATTGCTTTGCCAAGGGCGTACCTTGCCAACAGCTTATCAATTGCTTTACCTTCATGTGGGAAAGCGTTGTGGATGATGACCTTTGTTGGGATATTTGCCTTCTTCATACCTGAGAGGAGCGCGCGGGTGGCAAGACTCCAGAATGTGGTCCACCATTGCAGGATGACTAAATCTGGATGAAGTCCCTTGATCCTTTTGATCGTCCTGATCCAATCAAGTGGGTTAAGTGGTGAAAGAATGTACTCTGCATGCGCAACCGAATGGCCACTGCTTAAATCTTTATCATCTTTACCCGGGTAAAGCCATTTGGGATACTGCTTTGAAAAGGAGATGACTGTCAGATCGTAACCCTCCTCCAGGAATGTCTGGGCAAGGTTGGAGGTGAAGTGTGAAATCCCTCCGCGATATGGGTAAACTGGTCCGATTAGAACAATTTTCTTCATCATCGTCTTTTCAAGGTAGGCTGAGGACGGTTTTCCAAATGCTGACCCGGTCTCCTGAATAAATCTTTTGTATGTAACCACATTCTTGCAAG
>CAYVRH010000260.1:0-1162 GCA_964452955.1 uncultured Anaerolineaceae bacterium
GCTCATAGTATTTTGCCAGCTCAACCAGCGCCGTAATTGAGCCCATGCTGGCGGCTTCTTCCCAGAGCGGTAAGGCCTCCTGCCATTGCTGACGGTGTTTATTGATTTCAGCCAGGCGCAAGAGAGCTGTGGTTTGTGTCAATTCATCCCCACCCAGGTTTTTCCCGTTTTGATAAAGTTTGATGGCCATATCCTCATCACCAAGGCTACCAAGTAGATGCCCGATACTCACCTGGTCGCTGGCAAAGGATTCACCCTGGGTGAGTGGATTTTCAAGTAAATCGTTGAGGGTTGAGAAGAGAGCCGCCAAGCTGACCACATCGTTTTCGTTGTGTCGAAAAATTCCCTCAAGCGGGGCAGCATCCCCGGAATGTAGATAATCCATATAGATTTCCGGCACCATGTATCCCGGCACCTCATCCTGGTCTCGGTCCAGGCCTAAAATGTGATGTTCAATATTGCCGAGATTGCAACGATCCAGCCGGGCTTTCCAAACGCGGCGGGTGATGGGCAGTAAGTCGAAGTGTGGCAATCCATCAAATGGGCTGTTCATGCCGTTCAGAATGTAGCGCGTGTTCAGGATCGGAAGATCAAAAGCTTTGCCGTTGTAGCTGACAATAGCTTTCATGTTTCCGCAAAAGTTACTAAGCGCCATCAGCATGGCTTGTTCTTCCGCCGGATTCTGCAAGAAGAATTGTTCAAGCGCTAACGCGCCATTCACAAACCTGGCCGCGCCGACCATGAAGGCCATAGTGCCTGTACCACCAGAAAGACCAGTCGTTTCAGTATCCAGAAAAACAAAATCATCGTAATCAGGCAGTTCCAAGGGCTCCAACCTTGCCCATCTCGCCAACCGGGTAATGCTTGAATTGGGCTTGATTTTTGCTCTTCCCTGTAGATGATCTGCCGGGTAATAGTGGTCCGATGAAAACACTGTGCCGGATTGGGTATCCAAAAAACGCCCATTGACCACTTTATCCACGGGAAACTTACGCTTGATTTCGGAATTGGGCTGCCGTTGTGAGCCAAGTGAGACCCCCATACGTTTCAATTTTTCAGTTAAGTCCCCCCAGTCGTTCATGTCAGGCTCCGCAACAAGGCAAGGGCGTGAGCTTTACCGCCAAAACCTTCTTCACCCATCGGACCAACACAGGCCGGGCAG
>CAYVRH010000260.1:1172-2486 GCA_964452955.1 uncultured Anaerolineaceae bacterium
GCCATCCTGGCAGGGGCATTCACTCACCATCTCCAGGGCTCCCTGGATAAGCATTTGGTGTTGTTCGAATAAACGCTGAGAAAGGCCGATGCCACCGGATATCTTGTCGTAGATGAGGATGGCAGAATTTCCATTATTCAGTACGGACTTGGCTTCGGTGAGGGTGGCCAAATCTTCGTGATCGCACATCACCAAAAGCGGAGCCAGGTTGCGGAGGGCATAGCCAGCGCCGGCCAGCCCGCTACGCACCCTTACGGTTAGTTCAGCTTGTTGGTGGCAGGTGTGGCAAAGGGTCACCAGGTTGGAAGCGGCATTTGCCATCACAGGATCCTGAAAAGACTTGAACGGTTGTAAATGATGTACGTGCAATTGGGATGGCTCAGGACGAGCTCCACAGCCACGACAAGTAAAGCCATCTCTGGCAAGAATTTTCTGCCTTAATCCTGGCCAAACCGCGCCATAATCGTTTGCATCCGAAAGCCAGAGCCCATCGCCTCGCAAGCGCTCAATGATTTCAGGCCCAAGGTTGATCCAAAAACCCATGGTTTCAAGATGATGCGGCGGTAGGTCAACGCTTCCATGCCCGATAATCTCATTGCTTAACCAGCGATACTTGCGGTATCCGTTGATTTGCATTAAAAGCCGGATTTCACCCAGGGATTTACTCCACTCAGGGTAATCCTGAGTAGCCCGGGTTTGAAAAGCTTCTATGGTAGTTTCCATGGAAGGAATTGTGTAATACTCACTCTGCTTCTGAGTGAGTTCGCAAACGCCATTCTCCAGGTCAAGTTTATCGACATAATAAGACTCACCTTCATGCAGGTAAATGGCTTCAGGATGCACCAGCCAGGGCGCGCTCGAGGCATCGATTTCGCCAATCAGCTCTGACCCTTCGGAGTGTACATTTCTTAAGGATACGATGGCGTTTGAACTTGACCGCAAACTTACCGTGGCGGAGGGATACTGATCAGCTACCCAGAAATATTTATTGCCTTGCTTGACCAGCAGTTCATTGGCTACCAGTACTTCCAGCAGATTTTCGATCAAATCTTGCGGAGCATTACCAAAACGATCGCCAACACTCATCGGTAGCTCAAAACAAGCACAGCGCAAATGCTGCAGGAGGATGCTCAGATTATCCGGGTCGATCAAAACGGCTTCCGGATTGCGGTCGGTCAAGTACTCGGGATGGTGTGCCAGGTACTGATCCATGGCATCAGGCGCGGCCAATAACATCGCCAGCGAACTTTGCAGTTTTCTGCCAGCCCGGCCTGCTTGCTGTAATGTACGGGCGATTGACCCAGGATAGCCGGC
>CAYVRH010000261.1:0-2464 GCA_964452955.1 uncultured Anaerolineaceae bacterium
TGACCAAGCCTGATGGATTTGTGTGCTGGTCAGTACAAACTGGTCAGCCACAAAAGTAAGCTCCTCAGCGGAAATTGCCTCGTTGGCAGCAAGCAGGCTTTGCCAGATTTTGAGGCGTTTGGGGCTGTCTGGCATCAAGAGATTCCACCTGAACACGGGCTTGGAAGGCCAAACATTGGTAAGCAGGGGTTGTGGATGGATCGTGGTGCAAATAATGGCGATCTCGGGGAAGTTCAGTAAGGCGCTGAAAAGTGCTTTGGTTTGGGCTTCCTCCGCGGTTAGGGTAAGCTCGCCTTTGCGCAGCAGCGGCACTGCCTCGTTCAAACGCGCGTCCCTCAGTAACTTGCTAAGGGTGGTGGCGTTCAAACTCTCGGCGTCTTTGATGACTTCCAGGTTGATTTCAAAAACCGGCTGGCCCAAGGCGCGGATCAGCGCTTTGGCGGAAGAAACCGCAATGGCTTCATCCGGACCGGAGAGGATTATCAATGGTTGGTGCTTCTGCAGCAGAGCTGGGTCGTAAGTGCCAATTTCAGGCTCAACAAGCAGGGCATCTGTATCATCCGTTGTGGAGACGGATACCGCGCCAGCCAAGGCCTTGGAGGCCTGGTACTTGCCAGCCAGCCAATTGACCAATTCAGGGGCGGCCACGAAGCTGGTTTTTAGGTCAACTGGGCCTTCTTCTTCGGAAGTGGCTAAAATCAGACCTTCCTTGAGCAATTTGGATTCAGGCAGCAAGGCTTGCCAAAGTTCCTGCTGGTCGTCATCGCTTGACTGTAGTACCTGGATGATCAGGCTACGGCTGGGATATTTGCGGGTGACATCGTCATTCAGGAAGCCAAATACTTTTTCGTAACCCAGATTGAACGCGGAACTCAGGCAAATTAAAAAGGCATGGTACTCTGCCGAACTGAGCTGTAGGGTCTCTACCAGTCGGTATAGCTTGGGTTGAAAACCCTTTGCTGTGAGTTCAGTAGCCTGGTTTACAAACATCTCGGAGCGTTTGCGCAAGTCATCGAGCAGATTCGGTTCCAGGCTCGGTGAAAAATCACTTTGATCGATTTTCGCGAGGGTGCGGAAAACCTCTTCGCGATCGACAGCCAAGCCCTTGAAACCTTCGGGTAAACCATCAGTCTGAGTGTTTTGGGCCAGGAAATATTTAAGGATAAGTAAATTGATGCGCTGCAGTTCGAGCTGCAAAAAGCGCGCGTCCAAGCCTCCAGCCAGCTCTGACACTGGGGCAGGTCTGCCTTCCGCCGTTTCAAGCAGTGGGTTGGCAGCGGTTTGGAAGAAATCGGGTGACATTAGCAAGTAACCTGTTCTTTTTTGTGTTGAAAGGCATTTGTTCTGGAAGAGGATTGACTTTTCAACGGAACCCTTTCGGTCATGAGAAGTATGGATGCGCAAATATCAGGCAAACGCAAAAAAACAGCTCGTCTAAGCCTTTAATAGTATAGAAAACTTATCAAAAACATGAAACCGGATAAGGTCTAATTCTTTTCTAAGACTTTAGTCCAACATTATTTGTGGACTAATCCCTTATAATTCAAAAACGGTGATACCATGCCTATCCGAATTTTGATCGTTGATGACCACGGAATCATCCGACAAGGGCTACGCCTTTATCTGGAGTTTGATCCCGAGCTTGTGGTCGTCGGAGAGGCCACGAATGGGATCGAAGCGCTCAAGCTGGTGGAGGCGTTGCGTCCAGATGTGGTTCTGATGGATATTTTGATGCCTCTGATGGATGGTTTGGAAGCAACGCTTGCCATCCGCCAGGAATTCCCGGATACAGAAGTAATCATCCTCACCAGCGTTGTGGACGAAAATATCATCAGCCAGTGCATCCGGGCGGGGGCTAGCGGCTATCTTCTAAAAGACACACGTTCTGAAGAGCTCTGTAGCGCGGTCCATGCCGCGGTGGATGGGCAGATACAACTATCCAAACAAATTGCTCTCAAGCTGGCGGCGGACGGCGAGGAACTTGAAGTAGCACCTGCCCTCACATCGCGGGAAGAAGACGTGCTAAAGTTGGTTGCCCAAGGTTGTTCCAACAAGGAAATTTGCCTGGCGCTCAATATTACCGAAAAGACCGTCAAAGCCCACGTGGGCAATATTTTCCGCAAGATTGGGGTCAACAGCCGCACCCAGGCCACCCTCTACGCCCTGCGGGTGGGGCTTGTGCACTTGGAATAAACGCTGCAACAGAGCTATGCTCTTCCTTTAATATAGTGCTTTCAAAGCAAGCTCCATATAGCTCCATAATTCAAAAGAACAATAAAAATCTTAAGGAGGAAAACAATGAAATCATTACAGCACTTGAACAAGATTATTACGAAGAGCACAGCAATAGCCACCATTCTGACCTTGTTGTGTGTGAGCGTCGTATTGGCCGCTTCCGGAGGATTGGACACCACTTTCAGCGGTGATGGCAAACTAAAGATAAATCTTGTCTCAGGCGTATCAA
>CAYVRH010000262.1:0-2455 GCA_964452955.1 uncultured Anaerolineaceae bacterium
CCCTTCCGTTTTTCTCTCGTAAGGTCTGTCGCCACTGGGACGGTAAGGCCGGTCACCCGCAGGGCGATCACCGCTGGGGCGATATGGGCGCCTGGTTTCTGTACCAGTATCCCCTTCCGTTTTTCTCTCGTAAGGTCTGTCGCCACTGGGACGGTAAGGCCGGTCAGCAGCAGGCCTGTCGCCACTCGAGCGATATGGGCGCCTGGGTTCGGTGCCAGTATTCCCTTCCGTTTTTCTCTCGTAAGGTCTGTCACCGCTGGGACGGTAAGGACGTTCACCGGCAGGGCGATCACCGCTTGGGCGGTAAGGGCGAGCACTCCGCGTTTCAGGACTGCTTTCCCCTTCAGGTTTGCGGCCATAGCCAGAGCGCTCTGAACTACGGCGATCCCATGAGGAAGGCTTATCAAAACGTTCTTCTCCAAAAGCGGGCCGCTTTTCCCTGGATGCTTGAGCTCTTCTATCATCCGAATCAGATCGGCGAGGTGCCTGAGGTTCCTTCACTACCCAACCCTCGGGCAGGCGGTTCTGCGCGAAACGGCCATACTCATCTTTCACCACACGCACTTCTGGGGCTGCCTCTGGCCTGGGTGGTTGATAGCCTTTGTGATGGTCGCTGCGATCAGTCTCGTAAGCCGGCTTGTCTGGCTGCCAGGCGCGCCGCGGTCGATTCACCCTCGGCCGGTCTGTTCTTGATCCAAAACGCTCTGTTCTGGGGCGGTCTGAGAAGCCACGAGCTTCTCTTTCAGTTGTTGGGGCATCCGCCTGGTCGCGTTTCTTGCGCCATCCAGTAATCAGTGCTTTTTGTTGCATCTTCCCGGTCAGGCCTTTTTCTACGAAAATCTGCTCTCCAGTCCAGGGGTCGCGTTCTGTGAAATACATCAAACTGCCATAAGTCGATGGCGTCGGAGTGAAGATCTGTACTTGCTCAGGTAGAACGCCCAAATTATCAGCGCAGAACTCCTGCAGGGAGATCATTTCTGCCTCACCGCAGCCTGGATAGGCGGCAATCATGTAGTAGGTTAAGAACTGTTCCTTACCAGCTTCGATGGATTTTTCATCAAAAGCTTCCTTGAATTTCAGGGTGCTTTCAATGCTAGGTTTGCGCATCCTTCTCAACACGGAAGGCTCAGAATGCTCCGGGGCAAGTTTTAATTGGCCTGAAACGTGATGGTTTACCAGTTCATCCATGTAGTCGTCGCCAAAATTGGCATCCACAGCCACTAAATCCGGCCGGATACCCGATGAGACGAAGACTTTACGCACCCCTGGCAGTTCGCGCAGTGCTTTTAGCAGTTTCACTTGCGGGTCGTGGGTTACCGGAAGCACCGGGCAGACCTGGGGGTAGATGCAGCTTTGGTCACGGCAGGCGCCTCGGCTGGTTTTGACAGCACACTCAAAACCGTACATATTGGCAGTAGGGCCTGAAAGGTCGCTAATAATGCCCTTAAAACCTGGCCGTTGGGTCATCGCCCTGGCTTCTGCTAAAATCGATTCCTGCGAACGCCAGCTCACTCGGCGGCCTTCATGTACGGCGATCGCACAGAAACTGCACTCGCCATAACAGCCACGGTGGCTGACAATTGAGTTTTTAATGGTCTCCATGGCGCGCACTTCGCCTTTGGCGGCATCAAAGGGGTGAACTTCGTGGGTGAAGGGCAGGGCGTAAACCTTGTCCAGTTCTTCAGTGGTCAAAGCGGGGGCGGGCGGGTTCTGTATTACATAGCGGTTCAGGTAACGTTGCGCCAGGCCTTGAGCGGTAATCGGGTCGTTATTCTTGTAGAAAATGTCGAACATCCTGGTAAAACTGGCCTTCTCAGCCTGGCATTCTTCATAACTGGGCATTTCCAGGTAATCGGCTGGTTTGACGACAGATGGATAACACAGCCCACGGATTTTTTTAGGATCGGTACCATCGCGCAGGGCACGGGCAAACTCGAGTACGGTCAGATCTGCCATGCCATAGAGCAGAAAGTCAGCCTTGGCATCCAGCAAGATGGAGCGCCTGAGTGAATCGCTCCAAAAATCGTAATGCACCACGCGGCGCAGGGAAGCTTCAATACCCCCCAATACAATCGGGCGCGTATTTTTAAAGTATTTGCGGATCAGATTGCTGTAGACAATACTGGCACGATCCGGCCGACGGGTGTTTTGACCTCCCGGGGTATGATCATCCAATCTGCGTGGGCGGCCCAAGGCCGTGTAATTGGCGACCATCGAATCCACCGCACCGGCAGAAACACCCCAAAAGAGGGTGGGCTCTCCCAGACGGGTGATATCCCGCTCAGATTCGTAATCGGGCTGGGCGATGATGCCGACTTTGAAACCATCCGCCTCGAGCTGTCTGGCGATGAGAGAAACGCCGCTGAAAGGGCTGTCGATGGTAGCATCGCCGTTAATAAAAATGACGTCCAGCTGTGACCAGCCTCGGTCTTTGACTTCTTGAGGAGTTGCAGGA
>CAYVRH010000263.1:0-2434 GCA_964452955.1 uncultured Anaerolineaceae bacterium
ATTTTTTCGCTAACCAGAATTTTGGATTGTTTGAGGCCAAATTGATATTCTCCTGAAACTATTTCAATTTGCAAAGCGACTAACTTAATTGTATATCTTTTGATCCCGACAACAAAATGAATAGATTCTCAGATGTTTTTGATGACCCTGACTAAGCGGCATCAGGGGAAATTAGTTGAATTGTTGGTCTTAATCCTCAGACCGTTTGATACTTCTGTAAAATTTACTTCATCAATGGGCAGAACTTATACCCGTAGACGATCATGCCGTGCTCGTCGCCATCGTTCTTGATCTTGCGGGTGAAAAAGGCCTCCAACACATGTTATTTAAAAACGGATGGATACGCGTGAAGTTTGGTGAGAAGCAAGCAAACATGAAGGCAGTAGAAAGTCAAACTTGACATAGGCATGACCTGGAACGTAAAAAAAATTAAACCTGTGCGGTACCACAGTGCGGACAAAAAGCAGAACTAATTGGAATTAGTTTATTACAAGACACACAATTTTTTTCAGCAGCCGTCGGTTGTCCACAAGCTGTGCAAAATTTATATCCAACCGGAACTTTTAACCCACATTTTGAGCAGATTGTGGTTGATTTTTCTGGCGGAGCAGGTTTTTTCTCACCTTCATTCTTGTGAGTAAGAACACTGTTAAACATGCCTTTAACCTTTTCGCTTGCTCCTACAGCTGTATTTTTAAAGCCACTGGCCGCTTGTCCAGCTGCATCTATTACTTTTACTGCTGCACCGCCCGTCAGTTCTGCCGTTTTTTCAAAAACATTCTTCTGAACAATGATCTGATAATCTCGAGTTCGTTGTTCAACTTCTGCAATATTCAATGGCAAATTCAAACGTTGCGCTGCGCTCTCTAGAAATGCTCGTTCTTTTTCAGCCAATTCACCATCATAGATGGTCATCAGAACCAATGTTTCCATCAAACTGTGCCGTACTTCCTCATCTTCAATGTTACCAACAGCCTCAAGAATGTTCTCCTCCTTGGCTATCAGCCTTTGAAATTCCATTTGAGTATTCTCATCAAAGGACATTCGAGAGAGCAGCGCTTTATAAAATTCCTTTTCCTTTGGCGAAAACTGACCATCGACTTGGGCAACATACATTACAGCTGCGGGAAAAGCTAAATCATAGGTGTTTTGTCGTGACACCAAAACACGTAGCTCTTCGGTTACATTGCCTCTATTCTTGAGATGCGCTTTGGCAATTCTTCCCACCGATTTTGTCGTCGCATAATTGTAACTACTGCCTACTGCCGCTGAGGCAACGGGCATCGCATATTTTAAGATTGTACGCTGGAGAATTTTGAAACCAAGCCGACGTGCAAAACCTTGAAGAGTTTGAAGTGTTCCTTTGCTTATATATTTTTTCACGGCCTCTTTAGCCCCAGTACTTGCGGCGATTTGTAATCCTTTACCAACCATTTCGGCCGGAGCCACTCCTAATGCATATCCAAAAATCATTAATACATCTTCGGGATCTTCCGGATCAAGTTGGAGATCATAGACAACGGAAAGGTCTAAAACGAGGCGCATTTGGATTTGAGATAGGTAAAGCATTTCTGCCCCAATTGATCCCAAAAACAAAGCTGCAGTCATGCCTGCAGAACCTAAAGCCGCAATCTGGTTTGCCGTTGCTGCTGCTCCGGCAACGGCTCCGGCGATTGTCGCATATTGAACCGTTACCTTTGTTAAAATATCGGCAATATCATCAGGAGATAACCCTGGATATTTTTTCTGAAAATAAGATGCTCTGGCATTACGGTCATAGACCCTTGCGACTTGCTGTAGTAATTTAATAAACCACTCGCCACTCTTAACTTCTTCAAAGTTGAGAGTTTTCGCTAGTGTTTTTGCATTTTCCAGCTCTTTCGAGACTTGTGCTTTTACATGCTCATCATCTGGTATTGGTGTTGACATTGACGGCCTCCTTTACTGACTGATAAATTAAGTTAGTAGAGCGCATCACACTATTGATATATGGGGGGTCTGCCACATTGCCATTAATCCAAAAAACAAACAATGAACGGAATTATTTGGGTTACCCCCTGACATAATTGATTATATCCCTCCTACTAATAAATATCACAAAAGCGCCTTCCAGAAATGGAAGGCACTGAGTTGGAACCAGTTTGAAAGATTTACTTCATTAAAGGGCGGAATTTGTAGCCATAGACGATCATGCCGTGCTCGTCGCCATCGTTCTTGATCTTGCGGGTGACCATTTCAACCGGCATACCAATGCGCACGCGCTCCTGGCCGAGGTCTGTCAGTTGGGCGGCCACCACCGGCCCTTCGGCCAGCTTGACCAAAGCCAGGGTGTAGGGGGCTTGTTCTTCAAAACCAGCCGGAGCGGCGCTCATGTGGGTGTAGGAATAGACCTCACCCTGACCGCTGAAGACAAAGGGAGTTTTGGCTTCGCCGC
>CAYVRH010000264.1:0-2432 GCA_964452955.1 uncultured Anaerolineaceae bacterium
ATCGACCTTTTGGTTTACAAGGAAACTGCCATCAAAGGCCGCAGAGTCTTCCTGGATTTCACTGAAAACCCCCACTCTATGACAATCGATAGTGACAGCCTGGCTGGAGAAGCCAGAACATACCTTGAAAAAAATGATGCCATCTTCGGGCGGCCGATTGACCGCTTGCGTAAGATGAACGAGCCTGCTTACCAGTTCTTCCTCAGTAAGGGAGTGGATCTCGCGAAAGAGCCTTTGGAAATTGCCTTATGCGCTCAACATAATAATGGCGGCTTGGCTGTTGACAACTGGTGGCGTACGAATATCCAAGGGCTCTATGCCTGTGGTGAAGTGGCCGGAACGCATGGTGTTTACCGCCCGGGTGGCTCTGCCCTTAATGCTGGACAGGTTGGCTCTTTGCGAGCGGCATTAAATATTGCTAAAGCCCAAAAAGAGGAAAGCCCCGAATTTCCTGAGGTAGTCCTCGAAGAGGTCAGCAATACTGTCACAAAGGCTTTAGGGTATGTCGGCGAGACTGAAAACTGTCGTGATTTGTGGGATTCCATGAGTACTGAATTTTACGAAGTGGCAGGACCCATCCGCGATCAACGTAAGATTCGCGCCTTTCTAGCTAAGCTTGAAAACCTTCTGAATGATTTTGACGAACTTGTGCGCGTTTCTTCTGTCAGCAATCTCTTTTATCTTTACCACTTCAGGGATGCCCTGGTTAGTCAGAGGATTTATTGCCGGGCAATGCTTGATTACTTTGCCAATGGTGGCCGCAGCCGTGGTTCAGCCCTTTATATAGACCCTCAAGGCAGAATCCAGCTCGAGGAGCTTTGGTCAGGCTTGAGATTCGATCTGGATAGTGGCGATTTGAACGAACAAATCCAGGAAATTGTGATTGAAGAGAATCAAACTGAGGTAATTTGGCGTCAGAGACATGCACTGGACATCAAAGAAATTGCTTTTGAAACAGCCTGGAAATCCTTCCGCAAGGAAAATAATCTGGAATAGAAAACTCAGGAGTGGAACGATGAATACAATCAAAGAACGGATTTACAACTGTGGGATAGTCCCGGTGGTCGTAATAACCAATGCAGAAGATGCTGTACCAACTGCCAAAGCCTTACTGGCGGGCGGAATTGATGTGATGGAGATTACATTGCGGACCTCTGCTGGTCTTGATTCCATCCATCAAGTTGCCTTAAATTGCCCGGAAATGCTGGTTGGCGCGGGTACCGTGCTCACGCTCGATGATTGCAAGGCTTGCATCGAAGCTGGAGCGAGATTTATTGTTTCACCCGGATTGAATGAAGAGATTGTAAAGTACTGCCTGCAACAAAACATCCTGGTGACACCCGGCTGTGTGACCCCTACAGAGATCACCAAAGCGATGAGTTACGGGCTCGACCTGGTCAAATTCTTCCCCGCGAATGTCTACGGCGGAATCGCCGCTCTGAAGGCGCTTGGTGGGCCATTCCCGTACCTCAAGTTTATTCCGACAGGTGGCGTAGATCAGGAGAATCTGGCTGAGTTTATGTCTACACCTAACGTTTTGGCAGTTGGTGGCAGTTGGGTTTGTTCCAAGGCAGATATCGTTGATCATAACTTCGATAAGATCAGCCGTCTGGCCGCTGAGAGCAGGGCAACGATACTGGGCTTTGAGTTGGCACATGTGGGTATCAATTGCGAGACAGAGGCACAAGCGCTTGAGTCTGCCGCAGATTTGGCAGCGATTTTCAATCTGCCTGTCAAAGACGGCAACAGTTCAGTTTACGCTGGCACCGGCTTTGAGTTTATCAAGTCTATTTACCTGGGTGAGCATGGCCACTTGGCCGTACGAACCAATGATATCAAGCGGGCAATGAATTATCTTGAAACGAGGGGATTTGCGCTGAATCCCGAAGCAATCAAGAGCCAAAACGGAAAAATTATCGCTGCGTACTTGCAGAAGCAAGTTGGCGGATTCGCGATCCACCTGCAGCAAAAGTAAGGAGCTAACATGAAAGCAGTAACCTTTGGCGAAGTGATGCTGAGGCTTAAAACTCCTGGGGTGGAGAGATTATTTCAATCTCCCACTTTGGAGGCTACATTTGGCGGAGGCGAAGCGAACGTGGCGGTCAGCCTGGCTAACTTTGATATGCCGGTCTCCTTTGTAACGGCCCTGCCCAAAAATGCTGTGGCTGATGCCTGCATCTGTGAGCTGCGTGGCTTGGGAGTGGACACGAGCGATATTGTGCGTCAGGGCGAGCGCATGGGGATTTATTTTCTTGAGACTGGTGCCAATCAGTTGCCCAGTAAGGTTATCTACGATCGTGCCTACTCATCTATTGCCACTGCTAAGCCTGGTAGCTTTGATTGGCAGAAAATATTCATGGATGCCAGCTGGTTTCACATCACTGGTATAACCCCGGCGATTTCTGAGCTTGCGGGTCAGAATGCACTTGAGA
>CAYVRH010000265.1:0-2426 GCA_964452955.1 uncultured Anaerolineaceae bacterium
CTATTGCCTTCATTCCAGTTCTCAGTGAAGTATTGACAGAAGAAGGGCGCGGGAAAGCCTGGAATTTGTTTTCAACCATTCTGAACCTGGCTTTGATTGTAACCGTCGCCTTCGCCATCCTGGTGGGGATATTCGCCAAATCTTTGGTTAGCAGCCAGATTGGTGTTGCGCCAGGGTTTACGCCCGACAAAATCGATTTGACCGCCAACCTGATGCGCTTGAACCTGGTAGCCACCATTATCTTTTCAATCAGTGGCTTGGTAATGTCTGGGTTGCAGACCAACCAGCACTTTTTATTGCCGGCACTGGCCCCGATTTTCTATGATCTTGGGCAAATCTTCGGTGTGGTTGTGCTAGCGCCATCCACGCCTTACCAATTTGGACCCGTAAAGTTGCCAGCTTTTGGTTTGGGTGTTAATGGTATGGTCTATGGTGTGATCCTGGGGGCGGTACTTCACTTGCTGATCCAAGTACCCGGCCTCGTTAAATACAAATTCAAATGGTCTCCCAAGTTGGAGCTTGCCAATCCAGCAACCAAGCGAGTGCTTAAGTTAATGGGCCCCAGGGTCTTGAGTATGTTCTTTATCATGATGATCTTCAACATTCAGGATAACCTGGCTAGCCGGCTCGCGGAAGGATCCGTAACCGCGCTGACCTATGGCTGGTGGTTGATGCAAATACCTGAAACTTTGATTGGTACGGCCATCGCGACCGCGGTTTTGCCAACCCTTTCGGAACTTTTCGCGAGCAAGAATTTTGATTTGCTGGCCACAAAAATTGAAAAAGCAGGGCGCATCATGCTGGCATTGACGATTCCGATTGCCATCGTAGCAGGGGTCGTACTTTCTCCGTTGGTTGAACGTTTCTTTGGATTTAGCGCCGCTGATACCCAGCGTGTGGTGGACGTAAGCCGTGTATTCATGGTTGGGATCATAGGACACTCCCTGGTGGAGCTTTTTGTGCGTTCGTTTTACGCAGTGCAAAAGCCACTGCTGCCGACACTTGGAGCTGGCCTGACTATGATCGTCTTCCTGCTTCTTGGCGTGGTTCTATACAAGCCTCTCCAGGCTGTCGGAATTGCAGCATCAAACACGGTGGCTTACGCCTTACAGGCTGGTTTATTGTTCTTCTTTCTGCGCAAGGAGTTTGAAAACGCAATTGTGCTCTGGCCAACCATGTTGAGAGGAATGGTAGCGGCTCTACTGGGGGCTGGCATCGCTTTTGGAATTCTTTATTTCCGATCTGGTTTTATTTTTGCCATCCTGGCCTTTCTAGTTGGCATGGCAGCAGCTGCCCTGGTCATACGAAGAGATTTGAAAGAACTAAATAGCCTTTAGCCTAAGTTATAATGAAAAGATAGAAAGCGCGTATAGTAACCTTTATGAACGAATTAGAAAATTACCAGGACCCATCAGATTCAGCTGAGAAGGTCAACTCAAAATCAACACTCCCCAACGATATCGAATTGATAGCGGGCAATGTTCCTATTATCCCAAATCCAAGCTCTGAAGCAGAGTCAACTGCAAACAATCACGTGACAGAAGCTATTATTGACACTGAAGATGAACTGGATCTTGACCGCGAACCTGACAAAAAGCCGACGGAGCCAAAGGTAAAGAAGCACGCTGGTTGGTGGATTCTGGGATCGATTTTGTTCGTGATCCTTGCCCTGGCACTCGGGGTGTGGTCTGGCTATAACCGTGGGGTTAACCGCCGCTTAAGTGCACAAAAGGAAAATCTTTTGACGGTTGCAGCTCAACAGTTAACCCTGGCTTATGATGACCTGGATAAGAACCAATTGGATACTGCCAGGCAACGCATTGAATACATTTTAAAAATTTACCCAGACTTCCCTGGAGCTCAGGAAATGTTGGTGAACATCCAAATGAAGATGGGTTTACCTACTGCAGCCGCTCCAACCCAGGTATTGCTACCCACTGAGACAGCCACTGGACCCACACCCACGCCCGATATGCGTGGTGTGGAAGAGCTTTTTAATGCCACAAAAGCGCTTGTAAGCGAACAAAAATGGGCTGAAGCCTTGGTCAACATCATGAGCCTTAGGGAAAGGTACTATGACTACAAAACCGCCCAAGTTGATGGCTTTTATTACGTTTCACTGCGGAATGATGGCCTGAATAAAATCTACAGTGGCAAGTTGGAACAAGGCATCTGGGAATTGGAAGAAGCTTCTCAAATTGGCGCATTGGACAATCAGGCTGCTGGGGCAATTACGCTGGCGAACATGTATGTAACCGGCGCTAGCTATTGGGATAATAACTGGCCGGAAGCTATCCGTATCTTTGACGAACTACGCCAGACTTATCCAAATCAGACTGATGCCACAGGTATGAGCACCACTGAGCGTTATCGCATCGCTCTTTATAAACAAGGTGCCTTGTTCGCGGCTCAAAATGATTTCTGCA
>CAYVRH010000266.1:0-2402 GCA_964452955.1 uncultured Anaerolineaceae bacterium
TTTGACCTTAGCCTACTTCCGCTGATTTCGAGAAGGTTTGGGAACGAGCTCGGTATATTTGGGGATATATAGGAATGCGTGAAATTCTCAAGCTAACCATGGGAAAATACCAGTAATTAATTGGAGAAAAGCCTTGGCCAGGTCATTCGTAAATACAATTAGTGATCCTGCCGCAATAATTGCGAGCTTACTTCCTAAATATGCATCTAACTACAGAGTAGCTAAGTATTGGTCCAGATTGGGCGAATTTCGAGAACGAGTAAACATAGGTTCGCAATTTGACGATGTTCAGGAAAAATTGATTGCCTGGTTGGAGAAAATCTCTGGTGTTCAGAACTGATAACCACGTTTCTTAGCAGGTTATTGGTTAATAATTTGAAAACCGGTCAATGTTCCGGTTATTGTTAATCATTGATCTTATAGAGAAGAATTGACGCAGACGGAATGCAATCCGCGACCAATCTTGCGAGTTTCGACTGCTTCCTTTGTTGCTGTGTAGTTTTTTAGGTCAGAGTAACCTCCCAGTCAGGATTATTTCAACCGGCCTTGCGTTTATCGGATAAGCTGGGGCACTGAGTTAATCTCCCAGAATGTGTTAACAAGCGCTTCATAAGGGTAATGCAAAATGGGCAAAAATAAACGCTTATATAGGGATATAATTCCCTTGTCCAATGTTGTGAAGTAAGTGTGTCTTGACAGGCTATTTACATAACGTTAAAATAGTTGATAGTTAAACGGTTTTATTCAATGAATATGAATCACGAGAAATTGGCTCTGTTTGAATCGATTAAATCCGCTTTTCTGCACATTGATGCGCAAGAAAAGTCAATGTTGCTCGAATACAACCTCAGTCTACCCCGATTTTACGTACTTTTGCACGTCCACAATCACCCCGGCATCAATCAAATGGAATTGACCTCCCTAATGCTTTGCACCAAGGGAAATATCACTCGCATTCTGCAAGGTCTGCAATCTGAAGGATTGATCGAGCGCACAGGCGACCCAAGTGATGGGCGTAACGTCCTGGTAAAACTTACCAAGAGCGGGCAGGCACTGCTCTTCAAAGCCTATCAAAAATACGAGCAATTAGTTGATGAATTAATGGGCAGATTCAAACCAGAGGAAATCAAGAAATACAATCAAGTTGTCAGCGTTATCCAAAACACCTTGAAACCGCAAGCACTTCAAGAACCCGCAGATTCGTTCAGACCGGTTCTGGTGCTTAGAGCTCAAGGTGAGGAATTTTAGAGAAACCGGAAATTCCGGCACCTTCACTTATCTAAAGGAGAAAGAATGAAGAAAAGCTATCTGTTGTTCGCGATTGTCGTAATCGCAAGCATGGTCCTGGCCGCCTGCGCTGCCCCGACTGCTGCCCCAACCAAGGCACCTGTGGTTGAGCCTACCAAGGCCCCAGTTGTCGAACCCACCAAAGCTCCGGAACCCACAAAAGCCCCGGAACCCACCGCTGCCCCTGAACCGGCTGCTGCTTCCTTGCGCATTTGGGCTGACGAACAACGCGCCCCCGTGTTGAATGAGTTGGCTGCCAAATTCAAGGAAACCTATAACATGGAACTCGTGGTTGAGAATGTCTCCACCATCCGCGATTCCTTCATCACCGCTGCGCCCGCTGGCGAAGGCCCCGATATCATCATTGTGGCTCACGACCAGGCTGCCCAGCTCGTGGCCTCCGGCCTCGTCGCCCCTCTGGATCTCGGCGAAAAGACCAAAGATTTCTCTGAATCCGCCCTAAAAGCCTTCACCTACGATGGCAAACTGTATGGTATGCCCTACGCCACCGAAAACCTTGGCTTCTTCTACAATAAAGAACTTGTTGAGACCGTTCCTACCACCTGGCAGGAAGTTTACGACCTCTCCAAGCAACTGATTGCTGATGGCAAGGTCAAATACGGTATGGTTCTCGCTGGCACCTCCTACGATGCCTATCCCTGGATGACCTCCCAGGGTGGTTATGTCTTCGGCCGCAACGCTGCTGGCGACTACGATCCAATGGATCTTGGTGTTGGTAAAGAAGGCATGATCAAATTCGCGACCATGGCCAAGCAATGGGTTGATGACGGTGTTTTGTCCGATAATCTCGACAACACCACTGCCAAATCCATGTTCCTTAATGGCGAAGTTGCCTTCCTGATGAATGGCCCATGGGAACTCAACAACCTGCGCAATGCTAATGCTCCTTACGGTGTGGCGGCATTCCCGGATGGTGGTGTACCGTTCATGGGTGTTCAGGGCTTCCTGGTCAACTCCTTCTCCAAGAATGTGCTGCTTGCACAAACTTTCCTGACCGAGTTCATTGCCACTGAAGAAACTATGCTCGCCCTCGAAAAAGCTGACCCACGCGTTCCTGCTTACCTGCCTGCCCTCGCCAAACTTGACGATGCAGA
>CAYVRH010000267.1:0-2385 GCA_964452955.1 uncultured Anaerolineaceae bacterium
CAGCTGGTGAACGTGCTGGCGCCGATCATGACCAGCGAAACTGCCGCTTGGGCACAAACCATTTACTGGCCGATGCTGCTCGCCTCACAATATGGGCGGGGCACCTCCCTGCAGACGGTCATCAATGCTCCGTGCTTCAGTACCAAGGAGCATGATGATGTGCCCCTGATTGATGCCGCGGCAGTACGCGGGGATGATGAAAGCTTGAATCTCTTCATTATTAATCGCAGCACCACTGGCGCTGTGCAACTCGATTGCGACCTGCGCGCCTTCGGAAGCCTGCAACTGGATGAAACGATTGCACTGCAAAGCGACGATGACATGCAGGCAAAAAACACCGAAGAAAACCCGGAAAGCGTCTTGCCAAAAGTTCAAAAGCCCGGTTCCCGGCTGGAAAACGACAGGCTCTCGTTTACTCTGCCCTCTGCCAGTTGGCACCTTCTGAGGTTCTCCAAGGGAACAGCCTGAGTCCCACGCGTAAAGAGATCTTATCCATTAATTAGTAGTTAAATTTTTCCAGCATGGAAGAACCATCCCCTTAAGAAATAATGAACCCCCTAATCTGGGGGTTCATCGTTCTCGATCAATTGAAAAACATGCGCTACTTAATCTCCGCCATTTGGCCGAAACTCCCCCGTAAATCCGGGTAAAGCCCCTGGAAGATCTTGTAAGACTTTCGGTAAACCTCAACCTGGGCTGGGTCTGGAGAGGTGCTGCCGGTGACCTTGATGCAATCTTTGCAGGCCGTCTGGATATCCGCCCAGGCACCCGCGCCCACAGCCGCCAGCAATGCCGCACCGTAAGCGCCGCCCTCAGAGGTATTCACCGTTACCAGCTCCGCGTCAAGCACTGAGGCCAAAATCTGGCGCCAGACGGCGCTCTTGATACCTCCCCCCGAGGCACGGATCTGGGTGACATCTCCCAACCCGGCGTTTTGAATCAGGGTAAAGCTATCTTTCAGCCCAAACGCCACCCCTTCCAGCACAGCCCGCGTCATATGGGGGCGCCCATGCCGCAGTGTCAACCCGACAAAGGCCCCGCGGGCCAGTGGGTCAGGGTGCGGTGTGCGCTCACCCATCAGATAGGGCAAAAACTGCAACCCTTCACAGCCTGCCGGCACCGTCTCAGCTTCCTTGTTCAGGTCCTCAAAACTGGTCTCGGGGGCCAGCTTGTCGTGGTACCACTGCAGACTTCCCGCCGCTGAAAGCATGACGCCCATGAAATGCCACTTGCCGGGAACGGCGTGGCAGAAGGCGTGCAAGCGACCTTCCGGCTCAATCAGGGCGGATGGTGTGGTGGCAAAGACAACTCCGCTGGTGCCGAGCGTAAGTGAAACAACGCCTGGCTCGACAGCCCCCATGCCCACAGCCCCCGCCGCCTGGTCGCCACCTCCGGCAGCCACCGGGGTGCCCGCCTTTAGGCCTGTCAGTTCAGCAGCCTCTTGCGTCACAACGCCAGTAAACTCCGGGCCCTCAAAGGTGCGCGGCATCCAGGAGCGCGGGATTTCCAATTGTGACAAGACCTCATCAGACCAATCTCGGCTTTTCAGGTCAAAAAGCACCGTTCCCGCGCCATCGGCTTTATCCATGGCGTATTCACCGGTTAACTGAAAGCGAACGTAGTCTTTGGGCAGCAAAATATGCTTGGCCTGAGCAAAGACCTGCGGTTCGTTTTCCTTCACCCACAGCACCTTTGGGGCCGTAAAACCTGTCAGTGCCACGTTACCCGTTACCCGGATAAACTCGGGTTTTCCAATCCGTCTATGGATTTCGTCGCATTGCTCCTGGGTGCGCTGATCGTTCCACAGGATGGCCGGCCGCAGCACGCGGCCCGCTTCATCCAACAGGACTAACCCATGCATCTGTCCGGTTAAACCTATGGCAGTAACGCTCTCCCCTGGGATACCCGCCTTCGTTAAGGCCTCCCTTATGCAGAGGATCGCGGCTTGCCACCACTCATGCGGGTCCTGTTCTGACCACAATGGCTTTGGTGTCTGCAGCGTATGCGGTGACGATGCCACCGCAACTACTTTGCCATCAGCATCCATCAACAATGCTTTACTGGATGTGGTGGAAATATCGATGCCAAGAAAATAGCCCATTGCGCCTCCAGAAACCAATTAACGCCTAACTAACGCGTGCCGGTGATAATGTCGATGGTCAGTTGATCCAACTTCTCGTACTTCAAACCCCTGCCGGCAATCGCCGTCCGGTCAAAAGCCCGGGCTTTTAGTCCATTGGCCTTTTCAGCACTGTATTTGCCAAAGAAACCGGAGAGTGATGAGTCTTCGTAGTTGATCTCAGCCAACAGCGCCTGGATTTCTTTGTCGGCATTAAACTGGGCTGCTTTTTCCTTGAGGATCAAGTAAGTGCGCATGCATCCGCG
>CAYVRH010000268.1:0-2370 GCA_964452955.1 uncultured Anaerolineaceae bacterium
TACCGCAGATGATCTGGGTATCATAATGGCGCTGCCCCAGCACACGCTTGCTGGCTTCACGAACGGTGGCAAAGGCTTCAGGCAATAATTGGTCCAGGGTTTCCCCTTTGGCCAGCCTTGCTTTGTATTCAACCGTTTTTGCTTTGAGTTGCTCGTCACTTAATTTTTCAAAGTTGGCTTCCAACCCATTAATCCTGTCAGCGATGGCAGTAAACTCGCTGATTTTTCTTTTGTGCGGGTCTGAACCAAACAATTGGGAGATTTTTTTGAACATTTTTCCTCGTTGGCATGCATATTTGACCTTCCCATGCCGCAAAAGATTATAGCATAGACATTTTTTGCTTCATTCACCCGCTGTAGACCTTACTCGTCGCTTTGATAACCTTTGCATTAAGTTTATACATATGTACATCTGTTTGATTTGAGTTTTCATAAAGATTAAAATCGCGTTAATTTCCACCCAAGCGAATAGAGGAGCTATGTCCAAAGCAACCAGTGAAGCAATTAGTACATACGTCATCATCGGCGGTGGGATAGCCGGGGTGAGCGCCGCAGAAGCCATCCGTGAGGTGGATAAAGCCGGCAAAATTATCCTCATCTGCAACGAACCCGAACTGCCGTACTATCGCATGAATCTCACCCGCTATCTTGCTGGTGATATCAATGTATCCTCTCTGCCGCTGCATCCAGATGCCTGGTATCAAACGAATGCGGTTGAATTGATGCTCAACACCGTTGTGGATTCGATTAATCCAGCAAGCAAAGAAGTACATCTCGCTAACAACGGCACAATCCAATACGACAAACTCGTCCTGGCCAACGGCGCTCAACCATTCGTGCCTCCCTTCCCTGGAAGAGACCTGAAAGGTGTTTGGACCGTTCGAACGCATAGCGACGCGGATAACATCCTGTACTGTTGCAGCTTGCGTATGCGCGTGGTCTGCATCGGCGGTGGTTTACTTGGTCTTGAAAATGCTGGGGCGCTCGCCAAGAGAGGCGCGGATGTGACGGTGATTGAGACCTTTGATTGGCTGCTGCCCCGTCAACTACCCAAAGAAGGCGGCAAACAATTAGAGAAATTGATCTCAAAGATGGGGATCAAAGTGCTCACCGGCGGTAAAGTGAAAGAGATGCGCGGAGGCGAATCCGTGAAGGCGGTTGCTTTCGAAGATGGCAGTGAACTGCCCGCTGACCTTGTGCTGATTACCACCGGTGTTGCTTCCGATACCAAGCTGGCAAGAGCAGCCGGGTTAAAAGTTAATAAAGGTGTGATTGTTGACGAGAAAATGCATACGTCTGAGCCTGATATCTTCGCCGCTGGCGACAACAGCGAGTGCAATGGCAAACTTTATGGCCTTTGGATGCCAGCCAAATCCCAGGGGACAGTTGCCGGCCACAATGCCGCTGGCAAAAATGACGTTTTCCCCGAACTGCCGCCATCTGCCAAGCTTAAGGTGCTGGGCATCGACCTCTTTAGTATCGGTCAGATCGCCCCTTCGGATCCAAAAGATATCCTGGTTCACGAAGCCAAAGGCGAGGGCTTCACCGGTTTTGTGCTACGGGACGGCAAGCTGATTGGAGCCAGCCTTTTGGGTGATGTAGAACTGGCGGATGAGGTCAAATATGCTGTAAATTCCGGGATGATGATCCCTTCTGAGCCAGGCGAGACCTTGACAGTCGCAAAAATAAACGCGGCTTTACGTGCAAAAACCAGCTGAGAAACTTGCTGCACACTGTTTTCACAATAGAAGCCGGAGAATTTACGCTCCGGCTTTGTGTTTCATCCAGTACTTATTTACGATTAATTGCTTGTACCGTCATCCATAAATTTTGAGACATCAATCATGGTGTTGGAGCCGCTGGTCATAACCTGGGGCAAAATTCCATTCCACTTGGTCAGAAAGAGGTAATTAAGATACTCCTGGGTCAAGGCGCCAGTATCCTTTAAGGCTTTTTGGGCGTCGGCCTGACCTTGGGCCCGGGCAACTTCCGCTTGGGCGTCAATCTCTGCCTGGAAGAGGCGCTGCTTGGCAGTCTCTACCTGTTGCTGGGCAACCTGCTTTTGCTCAATGGCAGCCTGGTATTCCGCTGAAAAGTCGAAGTTGACAACGTTAAAGTTCTCTACGATGATGTGAATTTTGGCCAGCTCTTCTTTTAGGCTGTTCTCGGCTTCCATGCGTACAATCTCACGTCGGGTTATCAGTTCTTCAGCTGAAAATTTAGCCGTAGTGGCCTTGAATGTGTTTTGCACGGCAGGGGCAATGATTATGTTTGCGTAGTCCGGACCGATATTCTGATAAACAGCAATAGCCTGGGTACCATCCAGATGGTAGTTGATAGCTACCGATGAACTAGCCAATTGCAGATCCT
>CAYVRH010000269.1:0-2367 GCA_964452955.1 uncultured Anaerolineaceae bacterium
TGGATTGCCGATTATGTGCTCATGAGCTACGGCACCGGTGCCATCATGGCCGTGCCCGCGCATGACGAACGCGACTTTGATTTTGCACGTAAATTTAACTTGCCAATTAAAGTTGTCATCCAGCCTGAAGGCGCGGAACTCGTAAACGCGGATGCCTTGACCGAAGCAGCGGAAGCTCACGGTATGATGGTCAATTCCGGACCGCTCACCGGTACACCAGGAGACTTAAGTTTTGCTAAAGCGGTTGAATTTGCGGAAGCCAATGGGTTTGGAAAACGCGCGGTAAATTATCGTTTCCATGACTGGCTGATAAGCCGCCAACGCTATTGGGGCGCTCCCATCCCGGTGGTCTACTGTTCACATTGCGGAACCGTGCTGGTTCCTGAAGAGCAACTGCCTGTGATCCTGCCGGATGATATCGAGTGGACAAAAAAGGGTGACAACCCGTTAGTTACCCACCCCACCTGGAAGCACACCACCTGCCCAAAATGCGGCGGCCCTGCCGAACGTGAAACCGACACCATGGACACGTTCATGTGCTCAAGCTGGTACCACCTGCGCTACCTCAGCCCGGATTATGACACGTACCCCTTCGACCCGGAGCAGGGCAAGTTCTGGCTGCCAGTGGATACCTACACCGGCGGCAGTGAGCATGCCAACATGCACCTCATCTATACCCGCTTCTTCCATAAGGCTGCCCGCGATTGCGGCATCCTCAGGGGTGACGAACCCATGTTGCAGCTGCGCAACCAGGGAATGGTACTGGGTGAAGATGGCGAAAAAATGAGCAAAAGCCGCGGCAACGTGGTTAACCCGGATGCCCTGGTGCAAAAATATGGGGCAGATACGGTGCGAGCCGATTTGATTTTCTTCTCGCGTTGGGATCAGGGCGGCCCATGGTCTTATACTGGCATTGAAGGCAATGCCCGCTGGCTGCGCAGGGTTTGGTCCATGTTCCTGGAGCCAGCAGAATTCCGCCCAGAAGAAAGTGTGCTGAATGGGCTGAGACGGAAGACCTACCAGACGCTGCGTTCGTTGAGTTATGACTATGAGAATTTTGAGTTCAACACCATTGTCTCCGGCTTGATGGAGTTGCTCAATGTGATGGCGCGCGCCAAGTCTGCTGGAGCTTTCGGCACCATGGAATGGGATGAATGCGTGGATGTCTACTTGCGCATGCTGGCGCCGGTCTGCCCGCACATCGCCGAAGAACTCTGGGAACGTTTAGGCAAGCCCTACTCCATCCATACTCAACCCTGGCCTAAGGTGGATGAAGAAGCTGCCAAAGACGAAGAGATCACCCTGGTTGTGCAAGTGAACGGTAAACTGCGCGACCGTATCATGGTCTCACCCGAAATCTCTAAAGAGGAAATGCAGGCTATTGCCCTGGCTTCAGAAGCTGTTCAGGGTGAACTTGCCGGCCGTGAACCTAAGAAGGTCATTGTCGTCCCAGGCAAACTGGTAAATATAGTGCTGTAAGAAAATTTAGATAATCTGGCCGCCAGAACTAATCAATTCCTGCCGGGCTTTTGCGTAGCCCTCCGGACTGATGGCTCTGGTGGCTTTGTTTAAGATGGCAACCATAAACCCTAGTGCGAGGGCATCCATTGCCGAGTAGAACACGCAGTAATCCGCTGCCAGGCCGCAAATGTGCACCTCTTTTACACCAAGCCCTTTCAGGTAACCTTCCAAACCAGTCGCTTTTTTGTGCCCGTTGTCAAAAAAAGCACTATAGCTGTCAATGAGGGGGTCCATACCCTTGCGGAAGACCGCAGCGATCCGCTTCTGGTCCAGTTTCGCGCTCAGTTCAGCCGCAGAGCTGCCTTGCACGCAATGATCCGGCCAGAGCACCTGCGGTAAGCCGGCCAGTTCAGCCATCTCAAAGGCCTTAGCGCCGGGGTGTTGCGAAGCAAAGCTGCCATGGTTCGCGGGATGCCAATCCTGAGTGGCAACCACAAGATCGTAAGATTCCTGTAGCCGATTGATGATGGGAATGATCATATCCCCATCGGCAACCGGTAATGAACCGCCAGGTAAAAAATCGTATTGCAGGTCGATAATCAGAAGCGCTGTTTTCATGCCAAGATTATACCGGAAGCAAAACTTGTCATGCCCGAGGATGATCGAAATACCTCGCTGAGGATTAATCGGCGAAATCACATTCCCATCGGGAAACAAACCGTAAAAGCAGGCAAAAAATGAAGCTCCCAAATTACGGTATACTTTTTTTGGCAATGCAACTTAAAACTAAAAGTCTATCCAGACAAAAACAATAATCCGACACGAGCCTTGGCTCTCAACAGGAGGTGGCATGAAAACAGTCGTTGCCGGAGCATTGGGGGAATGCGTCCACGTAGCAGGAATTAG
>CAYVRH010000270.1:0-1746 GCA_964452955.1 uncultured Anaerolineaceae bacterium
CTACTATCAGCTATAGTGATGTCCAAGGCGGTTGCTCATCAATACCAGGAACTACTTGCTCGAACTCAATCGACGTTAACCCTCTCCTGAACACATTAGATAATAACGGCGGCTTCACTCAGACCCGGGCGCTTTCCGCGCTCAGCCCGGCGATTGACGCTGGCGATCCACTTAACTGCCCCAGCAAGGATCAACGCGGTTATTACAGGCCGATCAATGGAGATTCGATCCCTGGCGCGCGTTGCGACATGGGTGCTTACGAATACGGCTCGTTTCTTCTGACTGGTCCAGTTCTATACGCACAAGCCGCTACTCAAGGTTTCTGTACGTCGTGGGCAGACACCTGCGATCTGCAAACCGCGCTTGATCACGCCGAACCAGGCTGGCAGATTTGGGTAAAGAGAGGTACCTACAAGCCAACATTCGCAATGAGCATCTCTGATCCACGTACAGCTACTTTTCTAATGAAGCCTGGCGTGGCGATTTATGGTGGATTTTTGGGTAATGAAACAGATTTTTCGGAGCGCGATTGGCAAGCCAATCTCACTACCCTAAGCGGCGAGATCGGCAGTACAGGAATTTCAGACAACACGTATCACGTTGTGAGCTCAAGCGGCTTGGATGGCACTGCCATTCTGGACGGATTCACGATCACTCTCGGGAATGCAAACGGTACAAGCGATTCAGATAAACAGGGGGGAGGTATGCATAATTATCAGAGCTCTCCCACTCTCAGCCATGTTATCTTCCTCAAAAACACCGCCCTTTTGGGGGGAGGTATGTACAATTTCCAAAGCGCTCCCAGTCTCAACCAGGTTACCTTCCGCGAGAATCAGGTGCTTGGAACTGTATCATGCGGAGGAGGTTTGTATAATGATGCCAGCAGCCCCACCCTAACAGAAGCTGTCTTCGAGCAAAATACTGCAGCCGGGAGTGGAGCTGGGGTCTGCAATCGTAACACCAGCAATCCATCCATTAATCAAGTTTTATTCATCGGTAATGACGCAACCTCTTTTGGTGGCGGAATGGCTAGTTATAACTACAGTAATCCAAGCCTCAGCAATGTAACTTTTACAGCTAATCGGGCAAGAAATTTGTTTGGTGGGGCAATTTTTAATGATACCCATTCGATTACAACCTTGACCAATGCCACAATTTACCAGAATATAGCCACATCAGGCGCTGGCATCTACAACAACCAATACAGCCAGTCGATTGTGCGCAACAGCATCTTGTGGGGCAATCAAACCGAAAATATTGCCAATGATCCTTACAGTTCGGCAACTGTCTTCTTTAGTGACATTGACCAGGATGGCTTCGCGGGCAGCAACGGCAATATTCGTGTGGACCCAAGGCTCCTGGCTTTGGATGATAACGGTGGTTTCAGCCGTACCCTTGCTCTGCGATCAGACAGTCTTGCAATCGACGCCGCTGATCCTTCGGTTTGTGTGTTGGTAGACCAAAGGGGGTATGCCAGACCGATTGATGGTAACAGTAATGGCATAGCTCTTTGTGATATGGGAGCTTTTGAGTATGGTTCGCTTGCGACGAGCTTCGCGTTGAACATAACCAAAGTTGGTAATGGTACGGTAAGCATAAGTCCTGAAAAGTCAAAATATCTTTGGGGCGATATCGTCACTCTAACCCCTACTCCAGGCACCAGCTATGGTTTTGCTGGTTGGAGCGGAGATGTGACTGGTACAGAAAATCCGCTGACAGTCACAATCCATGGTGACACCAACATCA
>CAYVRH010000270.1:1756-2359 GCA_964452955.1 uncultured Anaerolineaceae bacterium
TTGACTGTGCAAGTCGATCCAGCAGATTCTGGAACCGTTTCACGAAGTCCCGACGACCTCATCTATCAAAATGGCGACGAGGTCACCCTGACGCCGACTACTAATCCCGGTTGGACCTTCTCCCACTGGACTGGGGCAGTTGTTACAGACAACAAACTGACCATTACAGGTGACACGACTGTCACGGCCCATTTCAGTCCAATCGAATATACCTTGACTGTGCAAGTCGATCCAGCAGATTCTGGCACCGTTTCACGAAATCCCGACTCTGTCACTTATCACTATGGCGACGAAATCACCTTGACACCTATTGCCAATCCTGATTGGACGTTCTCACACTGGACTGGGCCGGTGGCTTCAGACAATACACTGACCATCATGGGTGATACGCTTGTCACAGCGAATTTCATGAAGAGTGATTATCAAATCTTTTTGCCGCTGACTATGAAATAATCGACCAAAGATCCGTCTGCAGAGCTAGACAGCGGTTGTTCAAACTCAATATGCAGGAGATATGGCTGGATCAAATTTACTTCAGTAAAAAAAACATGCGCTTGATCCAGGTCCAATCCATCCCGACAGGAAATCGGATGAATATTTCAT
>CAYVRH010000271.1:0-2340 GCA_964452955.1 uncultured Anaerolineaceae bacterium
CATCGTAGTAAAACTCGCCCCCGACGAACAGGTTGGCACCGTCAGGTAGATCACTCACAGATTATCCAAACCCTTAAGGACGTCTTCAACCTTATTGGAAAACGCCAATGAGCCCGATAAAATCTGGTCCGCCAAGGCCTGTGGGTTTTCAAAATCGGGGGTATTAACCAAGGTATTCTCTACAATCGAGTCAATGCCTGGCCCTGCCGTGCTAATTTCGGCCGGGTCCCAGTCAGTTTGCTTCAAAACTTCAATAAACTTTTGCTGGAGTTTTCGGTTTCTCGCACTTAACCAAACCTGGAAGCCAAAAGCCTCATGCAAAAAGACAATCGCGATCTTCAGGCCGAGCCTGGAGAGCGCATCGGTCGTAAAAGAAAAATAGGTCATATCCATGTAGCCTTGGTAGAGCGCGGACACTTCAAAATCAGTTTGCTCTGTTTTCAGGCGCGTTTGCAGCCGCATCATGAACTGCATAATGCCGCGGTAAGCAGCCTGCACTTTACCTTGCGCAAGGAGTTGCTTGTATTCAGCGTAAACATGGTCCACAGGGTTCATGATCTCCATCCTTGTTGATTTGGCCGTTTCACAACGATTATACAGCCGCCTGGAGGAACTCATTCGGGGATTTCGAAACTGCGATGGCTACCGTGAATAATTACACTCTCAAAGATACGCGGAAACCGCGCACGCCGTAGTAGCTCTCGGCCCCATTGTGGTACACAAAGACCCGCCCAAAGCGGCGGTCACCAAAGATGGCGCCGCCATACTTGCGGATTTCAGGCGGGGTTTTCAGCCAACTGGAGGTTTTTGTGTCGAACTCACCCAGTTTCTGCAGCTGATGATACTCCTCTTCTGAAAGGAGGTCGGCGCCCCATTCCGTGGCCAGGTCTATGGCGTTATGCTCTGGGGCAAATTTCTTGCGCGAATCCTGCGCTTCGCGGTCGTAACACACGTTTCTGCGGCCAGCCGGGGTTTCATTGGAGCAATCGGTAAAGATGTATTCACCTGTCTTTTCATCAACTGCCACCAGGTCCGGTTCGCCCCCGCTTTCTTCCATCTGCTGCAGCGACCAAAGTTTCTGGGGCTGCGATTCAAGGCGGGCTTGAACCTGATCCCATTGAATGCCAGCATGGCGGCTCATATATTTCTCAAAACGCGCCCACAAGGTTTTTAGCTGGGCGTCGTGATCTTCTTGTGATAAGGTCTTTTCAATATTCTGCATCTTCTGCTTCCTTCCATAAAATCTGTTTCAGTTTTTCTTACTTCTCAATGCGGTAACTGATGTGCGTTCTGCCTGCTGGTAAGCTGATCACTTCCAAGCGTGTCAACTGAATTTGTCCCAAGCCAGGATTGTCAAATAGCCTTAAGCCATTACCAAGCAAGACTGGCATGATATCCACATGCAGCTCATCCGCCAACCCAGCCTGAAGACATTGCTGGATGGTTCTTGCGCCACCTACTACGGTCACATCTTTGGCGCCTGCTGCAAATTTGGCCTGCGCAACGGCGCTTTCGATGCCTTCGCTCACGAAGGTGATGGTAAGCAAATCATTCTCTCGGGGCTTTTTACTCGGGATATGATGCGTGAGCACAAAGATGGGAACCTGGTATTCATAATCCACAGCATACGAGTCTGGGTCATCTGCCATAGCAAAGGCATTTTTGCCCATCACAACGGCACCGGTATCTGCAATCGATTGCTTGATGTAATCCGAGGTAACAAAGCTTTCAAAATCTGGATACAAAGCGTCGATACGTCCTTGCGCGTCGCAGATAAAACCATCTACCGAAATTGTCATTCCAACAACTACTTTTGACATGGTTTTCTCCTTCTTTCTCAAGCTTTACCTCTTACAGAGCCAAGATCCACGCTAACGCATTTTCGATCATTATAGTTTTAATAGCCTGATAATCCACTTCACGTACATCCTGTAGTTGGCTACGCTAGGCACAGTATCAGATTGGTCGAGCTGTCGCTTGTCCAATGCGGAATTTTTCGCTCACGCATGCAGCAAAACCCGATCTGGCTCAGACTGCCAATAGAGACAGGTGGCATGCTCCGGGGATTCTTGTAAACTTCACGGTGGACTAGTCTTGGATTCTGTCTTTCTCCATTTCGGCCTTGACGTCAACGCGGTTTACATAATCACGATATTTCTGGACGGTTTCGAGGTTCATCCCCAAGTCTGCCAATGCTTTATCGCTGAACGTCCCCATCATGCTTAAGATTGCGAAGTTGTGATCCGGGGACTATTTATTATCTTGTCCATATACCCCACTCCTCTATCTTCCTAGTATCGCTACCGACCTCACAGAGTCAAGAGACTCTATTTAGGTTAA
>CAYVRH010000272.1:0-2338 GCA_964452955.1 uncultured Anaerolineaceae bacterium
CCCTTTACGAAGCTGCCAGCATCGAAGGTGCCACTCCGCGCCAGATGCACACCAAAATCACATTGCCAATGCTTAAACCAATCATTTCACTGGTGGTTGTGCTGGGTACCATCGGCACGCTGCAGGTCTTTGACCAGGTCTACCTGGCTACCAAAGGCGGCCCACTTAAGACTTCACTGACGCCGGTCTTCCTGGTTTATCAAGAAGCCCTGGGTATCAACGGTCCCATCCACATGGGCTACGCTTCAGCCCTGGCTTTTATCCTGGCTGTGATCATCTTCATCTTCACCTTCATTCAACGCCGCGGCATTGAAAAAGGCACAGAGAGATACTAAGGGAGAGCGAAATGACAACACAAACGAAAACTTTGGACTTCGGTAAACAAGCCAACAAAGAAGCTCGCCAACAGAAAGCAGTCTCTGGTACCTTGCGTTACCTGGCGCTTGTCTTGATCGGCTTGCTGATGCTCGCGCCCTTTGTACTGGCAACCGTAGGGACTTTCAAAACGGATATCGAAATTATTGCCTTCCCGCCCAAATTCTTCCCTGCCACCTGGCATGTAGAAAATTGGATCAAAGTCTGGAATACGGATATCGGCCAGGGCGGTACCTTCCCACGCTGGCTGCTCAATACTGCCTTGTTATCGGTGGTCGTCGCCTTCTGCCAGGTCATCTTTGGCTCCATGGCGGCTTATGCCTTTGCCAGGTTGAACTTCCCCGGGCGTGAAGCCATCTTCAACTTTATGTTGGGCACCATGATGATCCCTGGCGCGGTGACGCTTATCCCGGCCTACGTACTAATGACCAAACTGCACTTGATCAACACGTATTGGTCGCTCATCCTTCCCGGTTTGGTTGGCGCAGGCAGCATCTTTACGCTTACCCAATTCTTCAAATCCATCCCACGCGATATGGAAGAAGCGGCGGTTATTGACGGCGCTTCGCATCTGCAGACCTTCCGCACGGTCATCCTGCCGCTTGCCCGGCCGGCTATCCTGACGGTTTTGATCCTGCAATTCCAATCCATGTGGAACGCCTTCCTGCAGCCGCTGCTCTATTTGAACTCACCCGATAAATACGTGCTGAACGTTGCCCTAAGCATCTTCCAGCAGCAGTACAAAGCGCAATGGAACTACACCCTGGTGGGTGCCATGTTCAATGCCATTCCCGTGCTCATCCTCTTCTTCATCTTCAGTCGTTATTACATTGAAGGGGTTGCGTACGCTGGCATTAAGGGGTAATCCGGGTGAATAATATTCGAAATGTGCTCTCCCTTTTCGGGAGAGCCATCGTTTGTATCTGGCAGGACCTCTGGACCACCTTGGTGGTGGATTCCCTTTGGCTGCTCTCGGTCATTTTAATAATCCCAGGTCCGCCAGCTACATTAGCCCTCACCGCCTACTGCAACGGGATTGCCGCTGGTGAACCGCTGGATCACCTCGATTACTGGCGTTATTTCAAAAAATCCTGGGGCATCGGCTGGAAGTGGGGGGCGATCAACTTGCTGATAGTCGCCTTCCTCACAGGCGACATCTTCGTCACCAGCCGGGCTCAGGCCTTTACCGGCCAAAAACTCCTTTTGGGAATCTATATTGCCCTGGGGCTTATTTGGTTGGTTTTGCAGTTCTTTGCCCTGCCCTTCCTGTATGAACAGAAGAGCCTCCATCTCAGGCAGGCCTGGAGCAACAGCCAGAAATTGTTGGCGGGTAACCCGGGCTTTGTGGTCACCTTGCTGATTGCTTTGGCCTTGGTCTTACTCATCGGCGTGCCGCTGTTCGCCCTCAGCATTTTCTTCGGCCCAGTCTTTACAAGCCTGGTGGCAAATCTGGCTGTAAAGGATAGAATTAGCCGTTCGAAAGTAAAAAATCACACTCTTGAGGAAAATCATAATGCTGCTTAAGCGCCACCCTTCCAACCCAATCCTGCTGCCTGATCCCCATTCTGATTGGGAAACTTACAACGTTTTCAACCCGTCGGTCGTTTACGCCAACGGTTTATTCCATATGCATTACCGCGCCCAGGGGCTGGACTGGCTCAGCCGTATCGGCTATGCTGTCAGCGAGGATGGTATCCATTGGAACCGCTTCAGCCAGCCGGTACTTTCACCTGAGTCCGAAGAGGATGCCCGCGGGATTGAAGACCCACGTGTCACCGAAATTGACGGCACCTACTACATGACCTATACGGCCTACGGCAATACCTTTGAAGGCCCCGACCAGCCCACCCATTTTGGCGGCGGCGTGATGCCCATGATTGCCAAGAGCCGCAACCTGATCAGTTGGGAGAAAATTGGCCCGCTTGTGCGCGGCGAGGACAATAAAGACCACCTGCTCTTCCCC
>CAYVRH010000273.1:0-551 GCA_964452955.1 uncultured Anaerolineaceae bacterium
CATGGTACCCGGCACTTGCTCTTACCTGACTATCTGTGCCCGACCATTCTCGATACCCTGGATACCTGCGGCCTGTCCTACGATTTTTACGTAATCAACAGCGATTTTTCTGTCAATACCCACAGTCTGACGCAGCAGTTGAAGGAAAATCAAGCCATATACTTCATCAACTATTTTGGTTTTCAGCCAGACAGAACTGTTCGGGCATTCCTTCAAGACCTGCAACTAAATGGACTTTACCTGATCGAAGATAACGCGCAGGCGGGTTTCTCCTCGCGCAGCATTGGCGATTTTGTTTTCAACTCCATGCGTAAACTTTGCCCTTATGATGGCGGCTATTTGAAAACCTCCCAGGACCTTCGGCCTTATCTACAAGCCTACCAGGGGCGGAAGAATCGCCGATTGCCGCTCATCCGCCAGTATCGGGCTGGGCTACGGGAATACCTCTTCTCGGACCGGGGAGACTATGAAGCGTTGGATGCCCTCTATGCCCGGGCGGAAGCTGTCTACGCCAATGACACCGTGGTATTGGGTGATGAAGGGGAGCACCA
>CAYVRH010000273.1:561-2329 GCA_964452955.1 uncultured Anaerolineaceae bacterium
TTGAACGTCTTGATTGGCCGGCCATCAAGCAGGCTCGCCGTAAAAATTACCTAGCGCTTCTAAAATCGATTGCTGAAAACCAACTCATCACTCCCATCTTCCCGCGCCTCCAGCGGGATAATATGCCGCTCGGTCTGCCGGTCTACGTGCGTGATGGACTGCGAGACGCGCTCAATGAGTATCTGGGCGAGCACGACATCGGGCTTACCATCCACTGGGAGGGTATCGAAACCGATCCGCGCCTTCAAAGCCGTACCCGTGCCAAAAAGATGGCCAGTAGTATATTGACGCTAACCATCGACCAATACACCAACGCTGACCAGTTGCAGTACCTCGCCAAAAAGTTGATTGATTTTGAGAAATTATCACCTTCATTTTGAATTACACTAAGATTTGTCGTATAGTTTTCTTAACAATCCCAAAATGGTCTTTATCTTCTAAGAAAGGGGTTACATATGGCTGAATCATCTGTCACCAATGTACTCGTTACTGGCGCCAGTGGATTTATTGGTCTCCATACCGTTTTGTTTCTCCTTCAACAGGGTTACCAGGTACGCGCCACAGTGCGCCATCCACTAAACAAGGTCAAAGTACTTGAGAGTTTGTCAAAATTCGTGGACACAAGCAAGCTTGAATTTGCCTATACGGATCTCACGAAGGACGAGGGCTGGCAAGAAGCTGTAGAGGACAGCGATTTTGTAATCCACACTGCGTCTCCATACCCGTTCGTTAATCCTAAGGATGAAAATGACCTGATTATTCCAGCGCGTGACGGCACCTTGCGCGTACTACGGGCCGCAGAGAATGAAGGAGTCAAACGTGTGGTCATGTTGTCCACAATCGGAGCAATTTTCGACGGCCATGAAGGAGAAAATAAAGTATTCGGTGAATCTGTCTGGTCCAATCTGGAAAATATCCACTTAACCTACCATAAAAGCAAAACCATTGCCGAACTGGCCGCCTGGGAATTTATCAACAGTGCTGAGAACAAATCCGGAATGGAAATGGTTGCCATCAATCCATCGAATGTTTTTGGGCCGGTGCTTGATGATCATCTTTTTACATCCGTCGAGTGGTTCAAGACGCTCATGCACGCTGAGGTTCCAGGGGTCTCAAATACCCAGATAGATTTTGTCGATGTGAGGGACCTAGTAGAAGTACTTGTCAAAGCCTTGACCGTTCCCGAAGCTGCTGGCAACCGATTTATCTGCAATGGAGTTTCAATTCCCTTAATCGAATTTGCCAAGATCCTGCGCGACAACTTTTCTGATCGTGGTTTTAGGATTCCAAGAAGAATACTTCCAGACTTCTTTATCCGCTTATTAGGGCATTTTAGTCCAAAGGTTAATGCGGTAGCCCGGCAGTTGCAATGGAATTACGTTTTTTCGACAGAAAGAGCTCAGGCGGTATTTGCCTGGCAACCTCGGCCGTATAAGCAAACCATCATTGAGATGGCAGAGAGTCTCATTCAGTACGGTCTGGTTCGTGCTAAATAATTAGTACATCCTTAACTGCTACCAAAGATAGTGGTCAAATTACGCAATTGATCAACAGAACCAATCACTCGTGAGTTTCACCCAGTGAGCAATCTAAACGTACAACTCAGGATTTTTTTGAAGTAGAAAAATAGGTGTTTCACCACCCATCTGCTCGATCAGAATGCTACTTGATCGTTGTACATTATTAAAGGAAGGACACAACCATATGGGTGCAGCCAACAGGCTCTGATAAAAGTGTTACTGGCTCAAAATCTACCAAAAGGGTGGCA
>CAYVRH010000274.1:0-2316 GCA_964452955.1 uncultured Anaerolineaceae bacterium
ATTCCGCAACGACCAACTGCCACTGCTATACAAGAAACTGCACGATCTCTTGGGCTATGAGATGGCAATCCCCATGAACTCGGGCGCGGAAGCCGTTGAAACTGCCCTCAAGGTCGCCCGTAAATGGGGTTACGAAGTTAAAGGCATCCCAAAGTATGAAGCCGAAATTATCACTGCGGCTGGCAACTTCCACGGCCGTACCATCACCATCGTAACTTTCTCGACTGAAGAGTACTATCGCGAAGCCTTTGGGCCATTTACCCCGGGTTTCAAAAACGTAGCTTACGGCAGTTTGGAAGAGCTAGAAGCAGCCATTACTCCAAATACTTGCGCGATCATGCTCGAGCCCATTCAGGGCGAAAATGGCGTGGTTTTGCCCCCTGCTGGCTACCTGCAAGGTGTGGCGGATCTTTGTAAGAAGCACAATGTGCTCTTCATTGCCGATGAAATTCAGACCGGCCTCTGCCGCACTGGTAAGTGGCTTTGCTGCCAGCATGAGAACGTACGCCCGGATATGGTCTGCCTTGGAAAAGCCCTTTCGGGTGGTATGTACCCGGTGTCTGCGGTTTTGGCCGACAAGTCCATTCTTGGCTTGCTTCGCCCCGGTGAACACGGTTCCACCTTCGGTGGCAGCCCAATCGCTTCAGCCGTAGCTTTGGCCGCCTTGGAAGTTTTGGATGAGGAACATTTAGCCGAGCGGGCAACCGAACTTGGCGAATACTTCATGGGAAAACTGCGCCAGATAAAGACTAAGAAGGTGAAGGAAATTCGTGGCAAAGGTATGTTAATTGGGGTCGAACTCTACCCCGAAGCCGGCGGCGCCCGTAAGTACTGCGAAGCCCTGCAGGCACTTGGCATCCTCTGCAAAGAAACACACGAAAACGTCATCCGCTTTGCGCCTCCGCTGGTAGTGGAGAAGAAAACCCTCGATTGGGCACTAAAGCGCATCGCTAAAGTATTGAAGTAAGGAGAAATACTTCCTGCCGAGAGGCTGCGCAAAACTATGCGCAGCCTTTTTTATTCAAAAGGTCATGGAATTCCTGTGATCTTCTTTCTTTACAAGGACTTTGGTTTCTGCCACCAAATCCTTCAACTCTGGAACCAAAACCGGTCAACCAACTACTACTCAAAAGGATTAAAATAGAACTACCAATTGAAATCAGGAGCAAACCATGAATCGCTTTGCCAAGATCGTTGCCACGCTCGGACCTTCCAGTTCATCTGAAGAACGCCTTCGTCAAATGATCCTGGCTGGGATGGACGTAGCCCGACTGAATTTCTCGCATGGTACGCATGCTGACCATGCAGAGCGCATCGCCCTCATTCGCCATCTTTCGGATGAATTGAACAAACCAATCGCTATTCTGATGGATTTGCAGGGCCCCAAACTGCGCATCGGGAAGCTGGCTGTGGAACCTCTACCGCTGGTCGCTGGGCAGCAGGTGGCACTCAGCTCCGAATCGCCCCACGAATTGCCGGAAAGCATCACCTTCATTCCCTTTGACGTACCAAAACTACACGAAGCACTGGAGCCCGGCAATCACATCCTCATGGATGATGGCAATTTGGAATTGGAAGTGTTGAAAGTAGACGGCGAGAATATTTTCGCAAAGGTGCTGATTGGTGGTGACTTAAAATCCCACAAGGGCGTTAATCTGCCAGGTTCCAAACTCAATATCCCAATCCTGACCGAAAAAGACATCGCTGATCTCAAATTTGGCCTTGAACAGGGCCTCGACCTGTTTGCCCTATCCTTCGTGAAGACAGCCGCGGATATCGAATCTGCCCGAAAAACCATGCAGGCGATGGCCCCTGGGCGGCGCGTTCCGCCAATAATTGCCAAGTTGGAACGCCCTGAAGCGCTTGAAAATTTGGCGGATATTATGCGGGTCACCAACGGGGTTATGGTGGCGCGTGGCGATCTGGGGGTGGAAATGTCTCCCGCGGATGTGCCTTCCGCCCAAAAACGTATTATCCGTATGGCTAATGAATGTGGTAGGTTTGTTATCACCGCTACCCAAATGCTAGAATCGATGATTACCAATCCACGCCCTACCCGGGCTGAAGCGGCGGATGTGGCTAACGCCATCTATGACGGTACAGACGCAGTGATGCTCTCGGCTGAAACAGCTGCCGGTGCTTACCCTGTGGAAAGCATCCGTATGATGGGAAAGATTGTCGAACAATCTGAAGCCCATTTACCTGAATGGGGGCATGTGGCCACCCTGGTTTCTGAAGATGCCTTTGATGACGCGGCGCATATCTGCATCGCTGCTAATGACCTGGCAAAAGATGCCAACGTGGCTGCGATCGTGG
>CAYVRH010000275.1:0-2306 GCA_964452955.1 uncultured Anaerolineaceae bacterium
CAGTGCATCCTATCCGATCAATTTGATTTCAATAAACGGCAAGGATGCGGCAAAACAGCCTTATCGTTGCCCTACGAAAGAAGAAACCCAGATTGCCAGCGCCTCGCCGCTCACTCGCTCTGTCATTCTGAGCGGTAGCGAAGAATCTACGCCTGTCTAGTCTGTCATTGCGAGAAGCGCAAGCGACGAAGCAATCTGGTCTTGGTTTTCCGTAGGGGCAGCCCGAACTGTTTTGTGAGGCCTGCCCGAAACTTTAGCGTGTGAGCCAGCGCCTTGCCCATGTTTTATTTGGGCAGGGCAGCCCCTTGTTTTTGCCCGTTGGGTAAAGCGGTACTAAATTAAAGCTTTATACCGACGCAGAAAGACCCCTGCCTATCTCATACAATTAAGTATGAATTGAATTTGGATTGTAGGCTCGATTGAGGCAAGATGCGGGAGTGTGACAAATGGCTTGGATAAAATCTTTTGGTGGTCTGTTGAGAAAGTCCTTCGAGGAGTGGAAGAAGGACAAAGCTTCGCGTTTGGCCGCGGCACTCTCTTATTACACAATTTTTTCCTTGGCACCTTTGGTATTGGTAGTCCTGACTATCTTGGGTTGGATCTATCGTGATGGTAATTCCAGTAAATTATTTCTCACACAAATAATCGGCTTGGTTGGGGAGTCAGGCGGAAAGCTATTTGAATCCATCATCGAGTCCGCCAATCAACCTGCAAAAAGCACTTGGGCTGCAATTGTGGGCACTGCTACTGCAATTTTTGGCGCCACGGGTGTATTTGTACAGCTAAAGGACGCACTGAATGCCGCTTGGGGCATCACAGAAGAACGTTTTAAGGGTCTTGAAGGAATGGTCAGGGTCAGAGCTGTCTCACTAACTGCCATATTGGTGATTGGTTTTCTGCTATTAGTCTCTTTGTTCGTAAGCACTGGTTTGGCCGCCTTAACATCGAAATTGAGTAGTGACAACGCCATTTTGGCATTCTTACTAAAGGTTTTTAACCAAGTACTTTCCATTGGCCTGAATGCAATCCTTTTCGCCTTTATATTCAAATCCTTGCCTGATATTAAAATTGCCTGGAAGGATGTTTGGGTGGGAGCGCTTTTCACCTCCGTCCTCTTCAACATCGGCAAGTTCGCGATTGGACTTTACCTGGGCAATAGCAATATCGGTTCCAGTTTCGGTGCGGCAGGCTCGATTTTGTTAATTTTGTTTTGGGTGTACTACTCAGCGCAAATAATCCTATTCGGGGCAGAATTCACCCAGGTATATAGCGAGCAGTATGGGTCAAGAGTGAAGACCGGTACTCCAAAAAGCCATCCAGAGGCCGTTAAAGTAACCTTGGACGAAAAAGGCGCGCCGATTGTTGCGGTCGATGAAGAAAAGGCCACCAACAACCCAGAATTTAACCTGACTGAAAAACCACCTGGACCGGAACAAAATCCTTACTCAAGCGTGATAGCCCTGGCAGTTATCGCGTTGGCGTTGCTCTGGCCCTTGGCGCGGCTAATTAAAAAGCCCCGCTCTTGACCTTTGTCAAAAAGACTATTTTTTAAGACGCCTTTCGAAATTCAGTAAAGAATAAAGTCTTTGTCCTGCCGTATCAGTATAGGCCGGTGAAGCGCCTCGCCTTCTTGTTCTGTCATTCAGACCGGTAGTGAAGAATCTACTCCTGTCTAGTCAGTCATTGCGAGGAACGGAGCGACGAAGCAATCTGGTCTTGGTTTTCCGTAGGGGCAGCCCGAATTGTTTTGTGAGGCCTGCCCGAGATTATAGCGTGTGAGCCAGCGCCTTGCCGTTCACTTGCTCTGTCATTCTGAGTATTAGCGAAGAATCTACGCCTAGCACTTTGCAACTAGAAGATCCTTACTCCATGGTGCTTCGCACCGCGAGTACGCTTCGCAGTCGCCAAAAGAGTCTTTATCCTGCCGTAGCAGCAGAGGTTGGCGCAGCGCCTTGCCGTTCACTTGCTCTGTCATTCTGAGCATTAGCGAAGAATCTGTACCTCGTCCAGAGTTGCTGTCATTGCTAGAAGCGCAAGCAACGAAGCAATCTGGTCTTGGTTTTCCGTAGGGGCAGCCCGAACTGCTTTGTGAGGCCTGCCCGGGAATTGAGCGGCTGAGCTAGCCCTCACCCTTCGGGCTTGGCATACACTATGGCACTTCGTGCCGCGAGTACAGGCGCAAGCAGTCGCAAAAGAAGCTCAAATAACCCCTACAAAATGATCGATATTGTAGAGGCGCAGGCCTGTGCAGCGCACCGCCCAGATTTACTGTCATTGCGAGGAACGGAGTGACGCGGCAATCTGGT
>CAYVRH010000276.1:0-2297 GCA_964452955.1 uncultured Anaerolineaceae bacterium
TCCGCCTGGAACTGCATGAGCAGGTTGTTGCCCGTCATGCCGCCATCCACTTTGAGTTCCTTGAGCTCAACCCCAGAATCCTGGAACATGGCGTCCAACACCTCGCGGGTTTGGTAAGCCGTTGCTTCCAATACAGCTCTGGCAATATGACCGGAATTTATGAAGCGTGTCAGGCCAGCAATCACTCCACGGGCATCGCTTTTCCAATACGGGGCGTAAAGACCGGAAAAGGCAGGCACAAAATAGATCCCACCGCTATCTTCCACTGTGTTGGCCAGCTTCTCCACATCTGCTGAGTGGCCAATCAGGTGCAGATTGTCGCGCAACCACTGCACCAGGGCACCCGTTATGGCAATAGAGCCTTCCAGGCAGTAAACGGGTGCTTCCTGCCCAATCTGATAGCCAAGGGTTGTTAGCAAACCATGATGAGATTGCACAGGATAGTTGCCCGTATTCATGAGCATAAAACAGCCCGTGCCATAAGTGTTCTTGGCTTCACCTGGCAAAAAGCAGTTTTGGCCAAAGAGGGCAGCCTGCTGATCCCCCAGGTCACCAGCGATGGGCACCCCTTCCAGGCCGGCTGAGGTGCAAAGAGCAAAAAAGCCACTGGAAGGCAAGATGGTTGGCAGGATTATTTCGGGGATCTGCAATTCTGCCAGCATGCCCGCATCCCAATTTAGTGTATCCAGGTTCATGAGCATGGTGCGCGATGCGTTTGTCACATCCGTCAGGTGCAGCCCCCCATTAGGCCCTCCGGTCAGGTTCCAGATCAGCCAGGTATCGATGTTGCCAAAAAGCAAATCCCCTGCTTCCGCCTGCTCACGAGCACCGGGCACGTTTTCAATCAGCCAGGCAATTTTGGGACCCGAAAAATAGGTAGCCAACGGCAACCCCACTTTGCCACGGAAGCGATCTTGACCGCCTGAACTGGCGAGTTCAGCAATAAGCGTGTCTGTACGGGTGTCCTGCCAGACGAGGGCATTATGAATAGGTTTGCCGGTGGATTTTTCCCAGAGTAAGGTGGTTTCACGTTGATTTGTAATGCCCACTGCGGCAATTTCATCTTTTGAAACCCCAGTTTTAGCCAGGACTTCTAGGATCAATTGGCAGGTATTGGCCCAGATTTCAAGTGGGTCATGCTCCACCCAACCCGGTTTGGGATAGTACTGGGTGTGCTCCATTTGGCTTTGGCCGAGAATGCAGCCTTCACGATTGAACAGGATCGTACGCGTACTGCTTGTTCCCTGGTCGATTGCTAAAACATATTTTGCCATGCCTACTCCTTATGATAGCCGTCGCTAAGGATGATTTTAGCACTCCACAGCTCTATTGAAGCTATAATAAGGGCACTCCGCAGGCGGAGTTGGAGGATAAATGCCAGAAGTTTACGATTACCTGATCATCGGCGCGGGAGTTGTGGGCAGCCTTATTGCCCGTGAACTCAGCCGGTATTCTGATAAGGTCTTGCTAATTGAAAAAGAAGCCGATATCGGCATGGGTGCCACCTGTGCCAATTCCGCCATCGTCCACCCAGGGTACGACCCTATTCCTGGTTCGCTGAAAGCGCGTGTGAATGTGCGCGGTAACGCCATGTTCGATGAATTAGCCGCCGATTTGGATTTTGCTTTTGAGCGCGTAGGCGATTTTGTAGTTGCTATCGGTGATGATGAATTGCCAGCCCTGGAGACACTCTACCAACAAGGCCTTCGCAATGGTGTGCCTGGTATGAAACTAATAAGCGCTGAAGAAATGAAGCAGCATGAGCCCCTCATCAACCCCCAGGTGAGTGGGGCTTTGTGGGCTTCCACGGGCGGCGTTTGTGACCCTTTCCAAATTTGTATTGCTGCCGCCGAAGGCGCGGTTCTGAACAGCGCAAAAGTGATGTTGAACACCGCTTTTGAAGATTTTATCTTCGAAGGCAAGCGTGTCATCGGCGTTCACACCAACCGAGGGGATTTCTATGCCCGGTGGGTGATTAACTCCGCTGGCATTTACGCAGACGCGGTTATGCACAAAGCTGGCGTGCGCCCGGAATTTGAAATCAAAGCTCGGAAAGGCGAATATTACGTCTTTGACCGCGCGGACATCACCACCTCCACAATTCTCTTCCCCGTACCAAGTGAAAAAGGCAAAGGCATCTTGGTTACCACTACAGTGCACGGCAACACCATTTGCGGCCCGAATGCCGATGTAGTACCTGATAAAGAGGATACGGCTTCCACCCAGGAAGGCGGCGAAGAAATTTGGGCTGGCGCACAGAAGCTGGTGCCAAGCCTCAGTTTGCGCTCGGTGATTGC
>CAYVRH010000277.1:0-2287 GCA_964452955.1 uncultured Anaerolineaceae bacterium
GTATTACCAGAAGGATATGGGCATAAGAATTTTAAATAACAGAAGGGTAAGCTTTTCATGCACAATTTTCTGATGCTAAAACATGCTTGGTGGCAATTTGTGGGAATTAAAAAACCCGTCCAAGATAACCTGAACGGGTTCAATAGATAGTATAAAAGTCTAAACAGGAGCCAGAGTACCCGTCCAGATTAGCCAGCACAAGACCGTTTTGGCTGCCAGACTTAATATGATGTAGACCCTTTCGCCGTATAGATAGTCCTTCCAGCGTCCAACTTTCTTGTACTGCAATACCATATTGATGGCAAAGATATTAAAGAAGACGAACAAAGTTGGAACAATGGTGTACACAAAAGCCGGTGGTTTGGCATCCCCGGAATTTACAGCACCCACAAAGTAAAGCATGATCACGATCCAGGGCACGATCCCAGCGATACAACCGTAAATGAAAGCGGTCCAATTGGTTTTTCGGGTGAACTGGTTGTGGAGTTCCATCATGATGCCGAAAAGGTTCATCGTGGCATTGACGGTGAAGATCAGGATGATGGCCGCGATATCAGTAATGCCAACCAGCATGCCAATCAAAACAATCATCAACGAAGAACTAAGTGCGTACTCATAAAAGCGCACAGGGTTCATGCCTTTCTTCAGGTTGGCCACGTATCGGCTGTAGCCAATCGTCGAGAGGTACAAATGCGCAACGGCTGAAATTAGCAAAAAGAAGGCCACAGCCACGCCGAACGGCACTTGGTATAAAAGCTGTGCGTTTGGCTTGAGCGTGCGTGTTGCCAGGTCAAAATTAAGATAGTTGGTAAAGATAGGGTAGGTTGTGTCGTTACTGATCACAATCATTAGGATGCCCTGGACGAGGTGCAGAAAGCCCATTACCAGGTTGAAACGCCGCAAGCCCGTAAATTTCTTTTCGGTTGCGGCCAAGGCACTTTCTATTGTTTTTACTTTGCTCTTATTCGCCATAGACTGTCTCCTATTTGAACTGAATACCTACACAATTCTCTCATATTATTTAGCCTTTGTGTGCTTATAAGCTTACAAAATATCCAAGTTTGCCATTACGAAATCTGGTCGTAAACCGTGCACCAGCAAGTTTCTGAATTGGTGAACAACTCTACTAATAATGAACATTCGATACACCAAAAAGGCAAATCAATACCCCAAGAATTCGCATTGCATTTGGTAGTGATTAAGGTCCATTATTTGCTCATTTACGCATTCACGGACCACTACCAAAGGTTTGGGATTAACTAGTCTTCTCTTGGAATGATGAACGGGAGTGACAGTTTCTTTTCAAGCTCCCTAGGTCTTCGACGACAGATCGGTGTAACCATTGTTCCCACGTAGATCATGGTCGTCTATAGTATTGCGGCAGTCAACAGGTTCCAGGAGGGTCAGCAAATGGTAATAAAAGGTAATAGGGATGGGTGAAGTGATCCCAAATAAGTAATGCGTCCCATCCTGCCTCTTCTGCACATAAGCCAGTTGGGTGATATGGTTGTCATCGGATTATCTCCGAAATTTGGTTAGTAGACTCCATATTTCATAAAATTTCCCTTTACCGCAAGCACAGTTAAGTCTTCAAATTATTGGTCAATCATCTGCTGAATTTCTTTGTTCACCACGGAGAGGAGTGTTTCAGTATCCGCTTTGATACCTCCCGTCGAAACAAAAGTCCCTTTGCCACCACCTCCTCCACCGTATCTCTTGGCAATATTCACAATTGTTTCAGATACAGGTAACTGAACGTCCTGGCTGCACCCCGCTACTATGCTTGCTTGTTCACCTCCTCCAACAATTGCCACGATAGTTGTGTGGCTCTGGTTGAGCAATTTGGTGACCAGCACCTTTACGGAATTGCTATCAAGAAAATCGAGCTTCTCGGTCACAACTCGAATTCCATTGCTTACTTCCCCACCTTCATTTAATTCACGGAACTTGTATTCGACCAGTCTTTCCTGCAATTTTTTCAGTTCTTTGTTCGCAATCCGCAACTCATTCGACATTTTTTGGACTACCTTGTTAAGCTGATCCTTTGAGATGCTCATAAACTCAGAAGTCTCGCTTAGGATTTTCTCATCCGCTGCCATCTCCGAGACGGCAAGTTCACCAATTGCGTAATCTATGCGCGTAACGTTTTTCTTGTGCACTTCCCTGGCAAGCACCTTGATTAGTCCAATGTCGACCGACCGATGCAAATGTGTTCCGCTACATGCCGCCACGTCCCACCCTTCTATGTCAATGATTCTTACATCACCTTCTGGCAATTCCAGGTTCA
>CAYVRH010000278.1:0-242 GCA_964452955.1 uncultured Anaerolineaceae bacterium
ATCACCGGCGAACGGCGGGTTATGTCATAAACACAGTTTCGAGCCGCGTTTTCCAGCTCCTTCTGCAGGTTGTTGCTGGGTGAAACCAACAGCTTACGCACTCTCACCTTCATGGCTTTCAGCAAGTCGGCTTCTTCCTCTTCACCGATAAAGCCGCGGCTGCGCACGCGCAGGTCCCAATCCTGGCTTGATTTTGGGCTAAGGAGGAGGTCAACGACCAAAACGCCATCATTGCTGAGTTG
>CAYVRH010000278.1:254-1834 GCA_964452955.1 uncultured Anaerolineaceae bacterium
AGCCATCCACGAAGACGTAACCACCGGGGATGCGTTCACCCAATTTCATCTTGCCATTAGTAAACTCAATCACGCGCCCGTTTTCGACAATGGCGATTTCGTCGTCATCCATGCCAACCTCGCGGCCAAGTTGGGCTTGCATGCGCAACATGCGCAATTCGCCGTGCACCGGAATGAGGTAGCGGGGGCGGGTGAGGTGCAGCAATAACTTGATCTTCCTGGCTGGGGTGGCCGGAAACGTGCACCGGGGCAACAGCGCCATAGATGACGTCCGCGCCACGTTCCATCAGCTTATTAATGGCGTGATAGACAGGTTCTTCGTTCCCGGGGATGGGATAAGAAGATAGGATGACAGTATCATCCGTATCAATGCTGAATTTTTTATTGGTGCCATTAGCTAATCGGCCAAGAATGGATAGGGGTTCGCCTTGCGAACCGGTAACCACCAGTACCACCTTGGAAGGCTGCATAGTCAGGGCAGTTTCAAGAGGCACAATCACACTGGGATCAAATTTGACATAACCCAGTGTGATTGTGCCTCACACTGGGATCAAACTTGACGTAACCCAATTCCTGGGCGATGGCCATGTTATCGAGCATCGAGGTGCCGCCAAAGGCAACTTTGCGCCCGAAGCGCACCGCGCAATCGTAAGCCTGCTGGACGCGGGAGACCAGCGAGGCAAATGTGGCAATGATGATGCGGCCTTTCGCGCGGACAAAGGTGCGGTTGAAAGCTTCATCGATCACCCGTTCGCTGGGGGTCCAGCCGGGGCGTTCCGCATTGGTGGAATCGGAGAGGAGCGCCAAAACGCCTCTCTGGGCAAAATCTGCCAGGGTGGCATAATCGGTTGGCCAGCCATCCACCGGGGTGTGATCAAACTTGTAATCGCCAGTCTGGACAATCAGGCCAGCAGGTGTCTCGATGCCGTAACCCACGCAGTCGGGCATGGAATGGCAGACATGGAAAGATTTGACCTTGAAGGGGCCAATCTGGATGGTTTCACCAGCGTTGAAGCTCTGCAGCTTGGGCTCATTGACCGGTTTACGGCGATTGAGTTTGGACTTGATCATACCAAGCGCTAGGGGCGTGGCGTAGACCCGCGCATCGACATAATCCAGCAGGTAGCTGATCGCACCGATGTGGTCTTCATGGCCATGGGTAATCAGGATGCCAACCACCTGGTTGGCGTGCTGCTTGACGTACTCAAAATCGGGGATGATGTAGTCGATGCCGATCATGTTGTTATTGGGGAACATCATGCCCGCGTCGACGATGAGGATTTGGCCGTTGTATTCATACACGGTCATATTTTTTCCAACCTCGCCTAAACCGCCAAGGGGAATGATCTTTAAAGTTTTAGATTTCATTTATTTCCTTACAAAAAAAAAATTAACCGGCAAACGCCGGATTGGGTTCTGATGATTAACTCAGAATGAGTATAGCACATCAAAATTGATGTTTTGTCCCTATGTGGAATCTGACAAAAATTAAACAATTTGGTAATGTAAATCTGATGAATCCGGATTAACTTATAGGCAATCGAAACAAAAGGATATGGAGGTAAATATGGCTTACATGA
>CAYVRH010000278.1:1864-2286 GCA_964452955.1 uncultured Anaerolineaceae bacterium
CACGGTTCTTTAACAACTATATGGCCGAGCCAGAGTTTGACCGGCAATTGATGGGCTTTCCACTGGATGTGATTGAAAATGACAAAGAATATCTTGTGAAGGCCAGCATGGCCGGTTTTGACCCCGAAAAGCTTGAAATCACCTACGACAATAACGTGCTTTCGATCAAAGGCGAGATCAACGAAGAAAACGAAGAGACCAGTGAAGGCAAGTACCATGTGCGTGAAATGCGCTCGGGCACCTTCTTCCGCAGCATTTCAATGCCGCAGCAAATCGACCAAAACGCCATCAGCGCTGATAGCGATAATGGCATCCTGACTGTTCACCTGCCCAAGAGACCTGAAGTTCAACCCCGCAAGGTTGAGGTTAAGGCAAAGGTTCTGAAGTCGGAAAGTCCCAAGAAAATTGTGGACGCTGAAAAA
>CAYVRH010000279.1:0-2277 GCA_964452955.1 uncultured Anaerolineaceae bacterium
AGCTTATAATACTTGCATTAATCATATTAATCAGATTAATAGCATGGAAAAAGCAAAAGCCGGCCTCCTTGATTATCTGGCAGAAGCTGCGGAAAAGCATCTTCCTCTACCAAGCATCCCCGAAATTGGCAAACAACTTGGCATCAGCACCTCCGCACTGCGCGAGCAGCTTGAAGTTGCGCGGCAGCTTGGCGTGGTTGAGATCAGGCCCAAAACTGGCATGTCTCTACGAGAATTCACGCTTACACCAGCTTTGATGTTGGGATTAAGTTACTCACAAAAAATCAACCCACTCACCTTTGAGCAACTCAGCGATTTGCGCAAAAATCTGGAAGACGCGTACTGGTCTGAAGCAGCTCCGCTCTTGACCCGGGATGAAATTAGTGGGCTTGAGCAGCTTGTTAACCTGGCGCAACGAAAAATCACTAAGTCTCCTATCCAGATTCCCCAGGAAGAGCACCGCGATTTTCATTTAGGGATTTTCCAGCACTTGAACAACCACTTTGTCGTTAACTTGCTGGAAAGTTATTGGACTCTCTACCAGACGTCGGATTTGAACATGTTCATGGACAAAGCCTACCTGGAAACGGTTTGGGACTACCACCAGAAGATTGTAGATTGCCTGAAAGCGCGTGATTTTGCACGGGGGCACGAAGCTTTGTTAGCCCATATGGATCTTGTCAAACAAATCAAAAAACCGCAACTAAAACAACGGTTTGAATAAGAAGGAGTTGGTATTGATGGCCACAACTGCAACACATAAGAAAGACGAACCGCAACCCATTGTCAATGACTTTTGTATGACCATTTGCACAGTCAATGGATCCGGCTCAGCCACAGCAAATAGCATTCTGTTCAGCTCACTTTTCCACATGGGCATCCCAACCTCAGGTAAGAATGTGTTTCCGTCCAATATCAAGGGTATGGCCACCTGGTTTGTCATCCGTGCCAACGAAAATGGCTTTACAGGCCGCCGTCCTTATGACGACATGATCGTGGCGATGAACCCAAAGACCTTCCTTGAAGATCTCAATTTCCTGCCCAAGGGCGGGGTGGTCTTTTATGCCGATCACATAGCAATCTCTGATGAAGCCAGGCGCGAAGATCTTATCTTTTATCCTATGCCCATCAAAGCACTCACTGACGAGTTGAATGTGCCCCGAACCATCCGTGATTTTACAGAGAATATGCTCTACGTCGGGATTGTCAGCCAGGTTTTGGGCATCCCTGAGACGGTATTGAAACAAGCCATCGACAAGCACTTCAGCGCCAAGCCGGCCATTGCTGAAACCAATTTTAAGACTGTTAAACTGGGCTTTGATTGGTCAGCAAAAAATCTGAAAAAAACCGATTGCTACTCCGTCAAGCAGCTTCCGCCCTTAACGGATTACATCCTTACCGATGGCAATTATGCTGGCGCGTTGGGCTCCATTTTCGGTGGGATGCAATATTGCTCGTGGTACCCGATTACCCCAGCCACCAGCCTGGTTGAAGAAATGAACGACCTAGCCCCCAAATTTCGCCAGGATCCAAAAACTGGCAAGAACACCTTTGCCATTGTGCAGGTTGAAGATGAACTTGCTGCGGCAGGGGCTGCTGTTGGCGCAGGCTGGGCAGGCTTACGCTCGATGACGGCAACTTCTGGCCCAGGCCTTGCGCTGATGACGGAAAACGTCAGCCTGGCGTATTTTACTGAGACACCGGTTGTTTTCTGGGATGTGCAACGTGTTGGCCCCAGCACCGGCTTACCAACCCGTACTGCCCAGGGCGACATTTCCATGGCTTACACACTTGGCCATGGAGACAAGAAACACATCATTTTGATACCAGGTTCGGTTACAGAATGTTTTGAGTTTGGCTGGAAGGCTCTGGATCTGGCGGAGAAATATCAGACCCCCGTCTTCGTGATGTCTGACCTTGACCTTGGTATGAACACCTGGATGACTAAAAAGTTTGAGTATCCCGACCGACCCATTAACCGGGGCAAGATCATCTGGGAAAAGGATATGGACAAATTTACTGATTGGGGGCGCTATAAAGACATAGATAAGGATGCCATCCCTTACCGCACCGTCATGGGCAACCTGAACCCCAAGGCAGCTTACTTCACCAGGGGTACCGGCCACGATGAATACGGCAATTACAGCGAGAACCCCAAAAATTGGGCGGATATGCTCTTCCGTATCGGCCGAAAGCTGGACAACGTCGAGGTTGATCTGCCGATGCCAATCACTCATTATGGCAAAGATGCCAAAATTGGCATTATCGGTATGGGTT
>CAYVRH010000280.1:0-1177 GCA_964452955.1 uncultured Anaerolineaceae bacterium
CGCCGGAAATTTCTTCACCACAACGCTGGGTTATCTTGCGCCAGTCATAGATGCCGGTACAAGGCACGCCAATCATAATGATGTTTTCGCGTGGATGCTGACGTTCAACAATCAGGTGATTAACCGATCGATTTTCACAACCGCGCACGATCATACCAATTTTGGTTTCGTGTGGATAGCGGGTAAGGAACTTGGCAAGGTTATTCTGGCAAAGATTGTTATAGACAAGATCATCCAATTGATCGGAGTTTGTAAAGAAGGCTGGCTGTGGGTGCAATGGAGCGTTTTCCTTGCGGAAGCCGATGAAGACATCCACAAGATTGTCGTCCAGGAGGCGCTTTGCTTCTGCCTTGAGAGTCAATTCAAGATCAGTCATGCATGCCTCCTTCAAAGCCTGGTTTACGGGTGACCAACACTTCGCTCATCCCCAGATCAGTCAGGTCCTTTTCAAAGGCAGCCAATTCTTTTTGAATGCGGCCGGTATCCTGCAGGTCCATCCATACAAAACGGATGCGGGAACGGTCAAAACCAATATGGCTGAGGAGGTTGTGGAACTCAGATAGTTGGCGTCGGGCGCCAAGATTGCCCTCTTTAAAGTGGCAAAGTTCGGGCTTGCAGCCGCTAATCATGACGCCATCAGCTCCACCCTGGATGGCGTTGAGTACAAACAGGGGATTGATGCGGCCGGTGCAGGAGGTTTTTACCAGGTGCATATTTTCGGGTAGTTGGTTTTCAACCCAATCCTGATCCTTTTTGGCATAAAGGCACCACTGGCATTGAAATAACACGATGTTTGGTTGTAGGTCGCTCACGCCAGACCGCCTTTCGCAAGATAACCCCAGAGGTTATCCATCAGGGATTGGTCAGTAAATTCGTTTGTCTGGCGAATGGAAGTGGATTTGCAGACCGCGGAACATAAACCACAAGCCATACACTTGCCTGCATCCACATCCGCGATCGGAATCGTACCCCGATTTGGGACCCGTAAAACTTTAATGCTAATAGCTTCGTAAGGGCAAACTTCCACGCAGAGACCACAGGCGATGCAGGTCTGGCCATCCACCTGAGCTGTTTGAGTGGGGGTTTTGACACCAGCATCCAATGCTGCCTGTTTGACCGCGTTTATTACACCGGAAATATGGATTTTCTGCGGGCAGGCAGGGTAGCAGATGTCGCA
>CAYVRH010000280.1:1187-2267 GCA_964452955.1 uncultured Anaerolineaceae bacterium
TCACGGATGAGCCGCCGGGGGTTGTAGTTTGGATTCAATTTTTCCTGGATCATGCACTTGCTGACGCAGGTTCCGCAGGAGTAACACATCAAAAGATGTTCACCACCGGGAGTGGCTTTGACGCGTTGAGATAAGGTGTTTGTGAGTGTAGGTGCGCTCATCTGGCTTTTACCTCATTGAGCATGATGGTTTGGAAGTTGTCCGCGCGGTCAAAAGCTTGCTGGACGAGCGGAATATTGGGTAGTTTGGTGATGCGTTTGGCCATATCCGGACGCATGCGCTCAATTTCAGCATGCAGTTTTTCCGAACCAATCTCATCGAGTGTGGCTTGCATTTCGTTAATAACACGGGCGTATTTGTCGCCTTCTGCCGCGCTAATCCACTCAACCCGGAAGCGGCCAGGTGACATGCCCATGCGTTCAAACATGCCCTGCAAACGTGTAGCGCGTTTGGCGCCCACAATTTGGCCAGTGATGTAGTGACAGTCCTGTTGGTGGCAGCCGGAGTAAAGAACAGCACCAGCGCCCATACGATACGCTTCATAGATAAAGTCTGAGTCCATACGGGCAGAACACATCACCTTAATGCCACGCTCGTTGGCACTGTACTCGAAGTGACTGGTGCCTGCCAGGTCCGCGCCCCCGTAAGAACACCAGTGGCAGCGCAAAGCCAGGATTTTCTTTTCGGGCTCGGTTGCCAGCAGAGTGCGGATTTGGGAAAGGATCTCAGCATCCGTGTAGTGTAGTTGCGTAATCGTATCGGTCGGGCATTCACCAACGCAGCCGCCACAGCCGTGACATTTGGCAGTGATGATGGTGGGTGCAACACCTTGTTTGTAATCCACGGCGCCGTATGGGCAGGCACGTTCGCACATGCCACAGGCTTTACCCTGCGCGCTCAAGCATTTCTCAGGCCAGACCACAGCCACTGTAGGCTCAATCTGCCATTGCGGGGAATGCAGGATGCGCGAAGCACGCGCGGCCGCGGCCGAACCCTGGGCTACACTGGCAGGGATGTCTTTGGGTCCCTGGCAAGCGCCGGCGAAGAAAATGCCGTCTGTGGGGCTGTCCATCGGGCGCA
>CAYVRH010000281.1:0-2264 GCA_964452955.1 uncultured Anaerolineaceae bacterium
TGAAAACCATAAAGAGCCAGAAGATCTTCACGCACAACCAGATAGGTATAAAGGAATACTGATTCGCCAGCCTGCAGTTCGAGTAGCAAATGTTTAGGGGTAAAAATTTCAAATCCAACCCCTTGCACATCTACAACTAAGGCATCGTTGGTAATGTATGAAATTTTTCCGCTGATACTGGAAATCATGCCCGCGACCTCTTCTGAATGAACACCTGGTAAGCAATTATACCTGTGGCCACGGCGATATTGAGGGAATCACAAGCCCCTGCCATGGGAATGGCAACGGTAGATGCACAAGCCAAAAGCAGTTCATCGGAAAGCCCTTGCCTCTCACTGCCCATGAGCAACAAGCAGTCAGAAGGGTAGTCAAATTGAGCAAAGTCTTGGGCACCACGATCTGAAGTGCCAATAATTTTAAATTCAGGGTTATCCTGTACCCAGGCCAAAAACTCAGTATTTTTGCTTTTGTAGATCGGTATGGTGAAGACCGAACCCATACTGGCTTTGACGGCTGCCGGGTCGAAGGGATCAGTGCAATTTTCCAGGAGGATGAGGCCCTGGGCACCGACTGCATCGCTGATGCGCAAAATTGTGCCAAGGTTGCCAGGGTTCTGAATGGCCTCCAAGCCGATCCACAGACCGCTTGGGGGTTGAGTAAGTTCAAGTAATGGACGCCAGGATTGCTGAACCACCGCCAGAATGCCCTGGGGTTTCTCTTTCCTGGATAAGCTTTCCATCACCTCAGCGCTCACTTCCAGCAGAGGTATGCCAGCCAAACCAGCCTCTTCGATGGTACGCTTGCCTAATTCACTGACCAGATCTTCAGCATTAAATACGATGCGTTCAACTTTAGCCTCAGATTGCATTGCCTGAATGACTGCCCGTAAGCCTTCAGCTAAAAACATTCCGCTGACCCCACGACCTTTTGAGTCATAAAGGCTGCGTATCGTTTTTACCGTTTCATTTTGTTTGCTGGTGATAATCATTTAATTCTCATCCCTTAAGAGCAATTCCGTGCGCAAAGTAGATAACCTACAAAGCGCGATCGCCAGAGCATCGGCTGCATCATCGGGTTTGGGAATGAAATCCAATTCCAAAAGGGTTTTTACCATTTCCTGGACTTGCTTTTTACTGGCATGGCCATACGAAGTGATCGCCATTTTGACTTCATTTGGGGAGAGTTCTGCTACAGGGTAGTGCCCCTGGGCCAGGCAGAGTTCAATCACCCCGCGAGCTTCACTTACCCGCATGCCGGTGGTGATGTTTTGCTGGAAAAACAACTTTTCAAGCGCGCAATAATCCGGGTGGAATTTTTCCAGCAGGGTTGATAAATTTTCGTACAAAAAAACCAAACGGCTGGAGGTATCACCTTCAGCCGTTGCATCGATTACACCATATTCAAGGACTTCAGGGGTTGTGTCGTCATCGCTTGTTCTGATCAATCCATATCCGGTTATCGCGATGCCGGGATCAAGCCCTAAAATGATCATGTTGCTTATTCAGCCTCCAAGGCTTCCATGATCTCGTCTGTAACCTTGAGATTGTGGAAAACGTTGGAAACGTCATCGCTTTCTTCAAGGGTTTCGATTATCCGCAAGATGGTCAAGGCAGCATCCTTGTCCAGGTCAACTTCTTGTTTTGCCAGCATACGCAGGGAAGCTTCTTCGGGTTTGATGTTGGCAGCTTTAAGGGCATCGTTGATGGATTTGAAGGTTGAAGCATCGCCAATAACTTCGATGTAGCCATCTTCCTCAGTCACATCATCCGCGCCAGCTTCGAGAGCCGCTTCAAAAACTTTGTCAAAGTTCTTGCCATCGGATTTGACACTGTAAATCGCCTTGCGGTCAAACTGCCAGGTTACCGAACCATTGCTGGCTAAATCACCACCAGCACGGGAAAGAACATGCCGAATTTCTGCAACGGTGCGATTACGGTTCTCAGTAACACATTCGATAATGGCAGAAACACCCTTGCCTAAATAGCCTTCGTAGGTGATTTCTTCAAGTTCACCAGCGCTTTTGTCATCGCCAGTGCCGCGTTTGATGGCGCGGTCAATTGAGTCTTTGGGCATGTTTTGCGCGCGCGCCCGCTCGATTGCCAGCTCAAGGCTGACATTCATACCGGGGTCTCCGCCACCTTCACGGGCTGCTAATGCGATTTCACGTGCCAATCGGGTGAAGACCGCGCCTTTTTTTGCATCTGCTGCGCCTTTTTTCCGACGAATTGTAGCCCAATGGGAATGTCCAGACATAAATCTACTCC
>CAYVRH010000282.1:0-2260 GCA_964452955.1 uncultured Anaerolineaceae bacterium
CGAGTTCTTCCGCTCCGGTCGCGAGCAGCTGACGGGCTTGATGCATAGCCTGGACCGCATATTCATCTTTGTCTGGTTGGGGGCCCTGATCGGAATTGCGGTCGTTTTCTTGATTTCACTCAATGAACGCCGGCGCGAGCTTGGCGTTTTGCGTGTGCTCGGTGCCAGCCGTGGATTCGCTTTTCGCACAATGGTCACAGAAGGCGTCTTACTCGCCGCTATCGGTGCCATCCCCGGGATTCTGGCTGGCGTATTAGGTGGAGCTGTTCTACTGCCGAACTTAATTTCAGGTTTTGAAACCCAACAGATCACCCTTTCCCGATGGCTTGGCGCGAGTGCCTGGGGTTTGCTCGTAGCACTTCTCTCCGTGTCTGTTGCCACACTTTTACCCATTTGGTGGGTCTTTCGGCGCGACCCCGCCGTTTCGATGCGAGGCTAACCATGTTGAGGCGTTTGGATGACTAACCTAAAACTGATCTTCAGGAACATTGCCGATAATCCGCTGCGCAGCTGGATTACCGCCCTCTGTACTGCTCTGATAGCTGGTTTGCTGATCTTCTCGGTTTTGTTGGTGAATGGCTCACAGGAAAGCCTGACCCGCGTCACCCAGCGCCTGGGCGCTGATATTGCCGTCATCCCGGCAGGCAACCAAATCATTGTCGAAGAAGCTCTGCTGATGGGAAACCCCATATCCGTCTGGATGCCCCGTTCGGTCGTCTCCGAGGTCGCCAACATTGAAGGTGTTGAGGTGGTCTCTCCGCAACTCTTCCTTTCAACCATGCGCGGGGCCTCTTGTTGCACTGTCTCAGATATGTTCATGGTGGCTTATGATCCTGCCACCGACTTCACCGTCCGCCCCTGGCTTAAAGATAACCTGAACACTGACCTGAAACTTGGCCAGGCTATTGGTGGCACCTACATTACGTATACCGCGGGTCGCGATGACATCCTGGTATACGGTTATGAGATTGACCTGGTAGGTTCCCTCGAATCCACTGGTAGCGGCTTGGATCAGAGTCTCTTCTTTACTTACGATACGGCAGTTGATATTGCCCGGCTCTCACCCATGCGTGCCGAAGCTGCCCTGGTACTTTCCCCGGATAGTATCTCAACGGCCTTGGTGCGGCTAAAGGATGGCACGGACCCCTACGCTATCGCGGACGAGATCGAATCCCGCGTCCGCGGTGTCAGCGCCATTCCAGCAGCCAGTTTATTCCGCAATCAACGTGAACATGTGGACAGCCTCAGGCAGAACCTGAGCCTGTTCTCATTGCTCCTTTGGGTCATGTCCATTGTATTGATCGGTTTTGTCAGCGCAGCCGCGGTATTGGGAAGAAGGCAGGAGCTCGGTGTTTTGCGGGCGCTTGGGGCTACACAAACCCGCCTGGTGGGTATGCTTTTTTCTGAAAGCGCCCTGCTTACCTTGATCGGCGTTGTGTCTGGCCTGGGCCTCAGCGCTGCCGTGCTGATCCTTTTCAAAAACCTGATTGTACATTCGTTGAACCTTCCACTTTACATACCCAAACTGCCGGAATTCCTGTTGCTCGCGGGTGGGATCCTTCTGGCAGTGCTGGCAAGCGTCTTTTTTGCGCTTCTTCTACCCATCCTCAAAGTCACGCGTGAAGAATCCGCTACCGTAATCAAGGAGTAGCCATGATCGAACTTAAAGACGTCAGCAAGGAATATGTACAAAAGAAACAAGCTTCCGTCATGGCAGTCAGTAATGTGAGCCTTGAAGTGGCCGAGGGCGAATTCGTGGTGGTCACCGGCCGGTCGGGTTCTGGCAAGACAACCCTGCTGAATCTGATGGCTGGCCTGGCAAAACCCAGTCAGGGCAAAGTAGTAGTCAACAGTGTGGACCTTTGGCGTGGCAGCGATACCGACCGCGCCCGCTTGCGCAACCAAAAAATGGGGTTTGTCTTTCAATTCCCCAGCCTCCTGCAATCCCTGACCGTTCTTGAAAACATCGTCCTCCCGCTTGGCTTTTTTGGCGGCGCGGCAAACCGGGCGGATCTTGACAAAGCAAAAAATCTTCTCGAAATGGTCGGCCTCTCCGACAAACTGAACGCGCTGCCACGTCAACTTTCTGCAGGGCAGCAACAGCGTGTGGTCATTGCCCGCGCGCTTATCAATTCACCAGCCATTCTGTTGGCTGATGAACCCACCAGCAATCTCGACGAGCAGACCGAAGTGGAAATTATCTCCCTTTTATTGGATATCTACCGCCAAAAGGGTATCACCATGATTTTAGTGACCCACG
>CAYVRH010000283.1:0-2260 GCA_964452955.1 uncultured Anaerolineaceae bacterium
CTCTATACCATTCCGGGTAGCGTTCCGAACCCAATCAACATGCCAAATTACTGTTACTTCAGGGACCGCTGCAACAGGCGCATGCCAATTTGTGATGGCGCCTATCCAGGTGAATACAATGTGAGCCCTACCCATATGGCCGTTTGCTATCTTTACGAAGGCGACCCTCGGAGGATCGAGAATGCTTGAACAAGTTGTTGATCATGTCAAAATAGAGCACAGCTCAGATAATATCCTTGAAGTCAGGGATCTGAAGCAGTACTTCCCGATCAAGGCCGGACTGATGCAGCGTGTTGTTGGCTATGTGAAGGCCGTCGATGGCATCAGTTTCAAAATCCCCAAAGGTAAAACTATGGGGTTGGTGGGTGAATCCGGTAGCGGTAAAACCACTGCTGGCAAGACGATCCTGCGCCTGAACCAACGTACCTCTGGTGAGGTGCTCTTTGAAGGTGTGGATGTTTTCAAGCTCAATCATCGCGAATTGACCGCCTTGCGTCCAAAAATGCAGATCATCTTCCAAGACCCATACTCCAGCCTTTCACCAAGGCTTCCGATTAGCGAAATCATCGGTGAAGCAGTCAAGGAACACAAGATTGTTCCACCTAATGAATTTGATGAATATCTCGATGGAATCATGCACTCCTGCGGCCTGCAACCTTACCATAAGGACCGCTATCCACACGAATTTTCGGGCGGTCAGCGCCAACGGATCTGCATCGCCCGTGCATTGGCTCTCTCACCTGATTTCATCGTCTGTGATGAACCTGTCTCAGCCCTGGATGTTTCCATCCAGGCCCAGATTATCAATCTGCTGAAGGACCTGCAGCAAAGCTACAAATTAAGCTATCTCTTTATTTCACATGACCTTTCGGTAGTTGAGCACATCTCGGACCACGTCGGCGTCATGTATCTGGGCGACCTGGTTGAATATGGCACCAAGCAACACATTTTCCGTAATCCCCTACATCCATATACCCAAGCTCTGCTGAGCGCGGCCCCGGTGCCGGACCCAACCGCCAAGATGAACCGTATCATTCTTGAAGGCAGCATACCTTCACCTGCCAACCCGCCCTCAGGCTGCAAATTCCACACACGCTGCCCACGCCGCTTTGATCTGTGCGATAAGGTGGTGCCCCTAAGCCGCGAATTGGAAAGCGGGCATTTTGTCCGCTGCCATCTTTACAACGATCAGCCGGAGGTTAATGAACCAGCAGTCTGATCAAGTAGACGATGATGACCGGGTAGTCTGCGATATGAACGTAGCAGGTATGCCCTGGCACCAGGAGCGCGGATCAAGGGTGGGCTTTGGCACCCGGCAGGATAACCGTATGCGCGGGGATCCGATCACCAAACCTGAGTTACGGCGTTACACCGCATATGCTCTGCTGGCAGGGTTGGCGGTGGTTGCCGTCTTCGCGGTTGTGTGGATTTTATTCACGCTTTTTGCGACGCAGGTTTGGTTTCGCTAAGCTAATTTCAGGCAGAAAAACGATTAAAAGGGATGAACTTCATCCCTTTTAATCGTCCCTCTGCATCGATGAAGAATCGTGGCTGGGCAAACTCCACAGACTGTGACGCCAGAAACATGTGATCGCCTTCGCGTGATTATTGATGCAGCCCACATAAGCTTCCTGCCATTCTTCGCCAGAATTACGTAAAATCTGTGCTAAAATAGACCTCTATAACACAGGGGCATGGTGCAACGGCAGCACACCGGACTTTGAATCCGTTGATCCTGGTTCGAATCCAAGTGCCCCTGCTAAATTAAAGTGAAAGAAGAAAATTATTTTGTCACCATCACAACGACGGATCAGGCCGCTGGCGGCAGAATCCGTCGTTTGCTCTTAAGGAATCTCCCATGAAAATTGCTTCAATTACCCTGGCAGCGGGCTACGGCAAACGCATGCTATCCAAAAAACATAAGGTCTTGCATGCGTTGGTCGGCAAACCGCTCATCTGGCATGCCCTGCAAGCCTTGATTGGCGTTTGCGATTTACCACCTGTGGTAGTGGTTGGGCAAAACGCGGAAGAGGTTAAAGCGGCTGTAAAAGAATCTTTTGGCGATCAGGTTCAATTTGCCTTCCAGGCAGACCAGCTTGGGACAGGTCACGCGGTCCAATCCGCGCGAAATCTGCTTGATGGCCAAAGCGACCTGGTTGTGGTGACCCTTGCCGACATGCCACTTTTGAGTGCACAAACCGTGCGTTCGATCATCCAACATCATATTGAAACGCAAGCAGTTCTTACCATGACCAGTGTG
>CAYVRH010000284.1:0-2253 GCA_964452955.1 uncultured Anaerolineaceae bacterium
CAGGTACTATTAGGGGATGCAATTGCGAAAACAAGAGATTACAAGAACGCGGTCTCTTATTATAAATTTGCGTTGGATGCCATTGATGCCAAAGTGCGTTTGCAGCCAGACAAACCACTCAGTAAACAATTGCTTGAAGCTGAAACTTTATCAGAAGCAGGCAATTTTGCTGACGCGGTTCCAATTTACCAGGAATTATTACAGGGAATTGCTGTCATCAATACGGTAAATAGTGTGGAAATCGATGACGGCCTATGCCTGGCGTTTTTTGCCAGCGAAAACTTATCAACTGTGGATGCCATTATTGAAGCAAATAATCTATCTAAGAGTATGATTATCACGTTCGGAAGAACTCTGAAGGTCCCTACAATCAGCAATTAACTTTTTTGTTGTAGAGACGTATAAGCTGAAGGAGCATTGATGTTTACAAACCGTCCCGCGATGAAGATCGAAAAACCATTACAAATTCCTAAGAATCAGACAAAATTGTCTGAACTCCAGAAGGAATTCGCGGGGATACGGGATGCCGTTCAGAAGAGTTTACTGTCTAAAAATATTAACGATACGACGATGGATTCTGATCAGTTGAGGTCGATGATTGAGGAGGCGTTTAATCAAACGCTTGAGGAAGAGAAAATCCTCTACAACCATGCCACCAGGGACCTGATGCTGGAATGGGTAATCGCGGAAATTATTGGTTTTGGCCCGATCGAGCCACTGCTGAAAGACCCTGAGATTACTGAAATCATGGTCAATGGTTCCGATCAGGTCTTCGTCGAAAAATATGGGTTGATTGAACTGACCCCTGTGAAATTTGATGATGATTCCCACGTACGGAGAATTATCGACCGCATCGTTTCTCCGATCGGTAGAAGAGTGGATGAATCTTCACCTATGGTTGATGCCCGTCTTCCTAATGGCAACCGTGTGAATGCCACCATTCCACCCCTTTCTTTGGATGGATCCATCCTGACGATTCGTAAATTCGCTGTCAGACCTTTTGTGGTGCAGGATCTGATTGCCAATGGCACAATGTCAGTTCCATTGGCCAATTTCCTAAAGGCCTGTGTGGAAGCCAAGGTAAACCTGGTGGTTTCGGGTGGAACCGGTACTGGTAAGACGACCTTCTTGAATGTACTCTCCAATTTCATTCCTCCCCGCGAGCGCGTGATTACAATTGAGGATACTGCTGAACTTCAATTGAAGCAGCCAAATCTGGTACGTCTTGAAAAGCGCCCCCCGAACGTGGAAGGTAAAGGTGAGATTACCATCCGCCAACTGGTAGTAAACGCGCTGCGTATGCGCCCTGATCGGATTGTAGTTGGCGAATGCCGTGCTGGGGAAGCGCTGGACATGCTTCAGGCTATGAACACCGGTCATGACGGTTCCATGACTACCGTACACTCCAATAGCCCACGCGACACCTTGCGCAGAATCGAGACCATGGTCCTCATGGCAGGCATGGAACTGCCGCTAAAGGCGATCCGTGAGCAGGTAGCATCCTCTATTGAACTCATCATTCACTTGGAAAGACTGAAAGACGGCTCACGTAAAATCGTCAAAGTCTCCGAAGTCCAGGGTATGGAAAGCGATACGATTGTGATGCAGGACCTGTTTGTTTACAAACAGACCGGCATTAAGAATGGTGTTGTACAGGGAGAACTCACCTCTACAGGTCTGCGACCCCGGTTCTTACACAAGCTTACGGCAAACAGCATTGAGCTCCCTGCCAACGTCTTTGATAAACAATGATCTAGATTACGAAAAACAAAGGGCATGCTTTTCACGCTAGTGAACATGTTTTTCTGTTAAGTAAAAAGGTGTGTTTTGAAGACTGTCAGAATTAGTAAAAACACAGAACCGTTCGAAAATGTTGATGTAAAGTATTGCGATACTTTTCTGAGCAAGTTCCTGGGCTTAATGTTCGCAAAAGAATTGGACCGGAATGGCGGCATTATCCTGGTCGATCGTGAAGAATCCAGGATTAATGCCTCCATCCACATGCTGTTCATGAACTTTGACATCCTTGTACTCTGGTTGGATAAAAATCTGGTTGTAGTCGACAAAGTATTGGCAAAAAAGTGGAAAGCGGCCTATCTTCCAAAACTGCCAGCCCAGTACGTTTTGGAACTTCATCAGTCAAAATTTTCAGAATTTTCGATCGGCGACCAGTTATTTTTCAGGTCGACATAAAAATTTCCAGTTTGCTGTGCATCTCTAACGATGAATTTGTTTTCCTTAGCCCTCTTTTCG
>CAYVRH010000285.1:0-2245 GCA_964452955.1 uncultured Anaerolineaceae bacterium
TTGCCCTTGATGGCCGCGTGTCTGCTTACGGATGAACCGGTTATCCTGCACAATATGCCTGAAATCACAGATACCAGGAACATGCAGAATCTTCTGCAAAGTTTGGGTGTTGTGGTTGAAAAAATTGGTGATAGTTCAAGCTACCGTTTTACCGCCAGCAATATAAAAGCATCTGACCTGGACCCGGATGTTTGCAGGATGATTCGTGCCACTATTGTATTAGCAGGCCCAATGATTGCCCGCGAAGGCACACTGATTCTGCCCCCACCGGGCGGCGATGTCATTGGCAGGCGGCGGGTTGATACGCATATCCTGGCTTTACGCAAACTTGGCACGCAACTTATTTTCGAAAACAATCTTTTCAAATTCAACACACCTGGCCTGCGAGGGGCTGATATTCTCTTGGATGAAGCCAGTGTAACCGCCACCGAAAACACAGTTATGGCGGCAGCCAGGGCAAAAGGCCAGACAATTCTACGGAACGCAGCCTCTGAACCGCACATCCAAGAGCTCTGCAACATGCTGAATTGCATGGGTGCTGATATCCAAAATGTCGGCTCTAATACGTTGGTTATCAATGGTGTCGAAAAGCTGCATGGGACGGAATTCACCATCGGTCCGGATTATCTGGAGGTGATTAGTTTTGCAGGCGCCGCCGCAGTTACCAGGGGTTCGATCCGCGTCCGGGATGCGGGTGTGGAACATCTGGGCATGATCCAGTTGATCTTCCACCGACTGGGAGTTGATTTTGAAATTGATGGAAAGGATTTGGTTGTGCCTGAAAAGCAAAGCCTGTGCATTGAGCCTGATCTCGGCAATGCCATCCCTGAGATCAGCGTGATGCCTTGGCCGGCTTTTCCAACCGATCTGATGAGCATCGCCATTGTCGTCGCCACCCAATCCAAAGGCTCTGTTCTTTTCCATGATTGGATGTATCCCAGCCGTATGTTCTTCATCGATAAACTGGTTTCGATGGGTGCTCAGATTGTCTTATGCGATCCGCATCGCTGTATTGTCAATGGACCTACCCCACTTGGTGGCGAGAAATTGGACAGCCCGGATATTCGAGCCGGGATTGCATTAGTTCTTGCCGCATTATCTGCTAACGGGCCGTCTACTATACGCAATATAGCCCAAATAGACCGTGGTTACGAGCGAATCGATCAAAAATTGCGCAATCTAGGGGCTGACATCCAACGCGTTCAGAGTTGAGAATCGGTCCGTAAAAGTATTTAATTTAGATACCAATAAAAAGGTCCCTGACGAGGGACCTTTTTTGTTGTCGTGATTATTTGGTTGGGATAAGTCAGATTAGGCTTTTTTGGTTGCAGATTCAACGGCAGAAAGGAAGGTGTCGATTGTGTCACGCAGCATGGGTTCGGGCAGAGCACCAGTCTGGCGGTGGACAATTTTTCCGCCGCTCATCATCAACATGGTGGGAATGCCCTGGACGCCGTACTGTTGGGCCCATTCAGCATTTTCATCAGTATTGACTTTGCAGACAATCAATTTGCCAGCGTAATCCTTGGCAATCTTGTCGAGGATGGGGCTGACCATACGGCAGGGACCGCACCACGGAGCCCAGAAATCAACCACAACAGGTAGTGGATTCTCGAGGACCGTCTTTTTGAATGCGGCATCAGTTACATGGATAGGTTCTTGGATCATTATTAGTTAACTCCTTCAGAATATTAGCCATTAGTATACAGTCTGCTTTCTAAGATAACTATTAAAATATAACCTTCGTTCTTAAAAAGATATGCCAAGTTTTGAGAGCAGGGGTAATCCCAGAACAACGACCCCAATCGCTGCTGCGACAATGGCTGTGATAAGCACAGCGGCCGCGGCCAGATCCTTGGCAATCCGCGCCAAAGGATGCTTATCCGGGCTAGAGATGTTGACAATTGTTTCAGCCACTGTATTCATCAATTCTGCCACCCATACCAGGCCGATGGCCATGATGATGGCAAGCCATTCGATCTTGGAGATCTGCAGCCATATGGAAGTAGCAATAACCAATACCGTGGCAACCGCATGAACCCAAATGTTGGGTTGTGTTTTGAAGGCATACACCAGTCCACGGAAAGCCCAGGCAAACGACTTGCGCCGGGTACGCAGGAACTCAGCGCTTTTTTCGGTTTGTTCGGCCAGCTTGTTCTTCAAAATCTTTCCAGTCTTGACAGTAGATCGAAATCGTGCGATAAAATAGGCTCTACGCGGGTGTTGCCAAGTGGTAAGGCATTAG
>CAYVRH010000286.1:0-379 GCA_964452955.1 uncultured Anaerolineaceae bacterium
CCTTGCCGTAAAGAGATTGTGTATCCATTCGACCCTCACCGGTGATAACGCAATCCACAGTTTTCATAAGCTCATCAATCTGCAACAGGTCCAGGATGGTTTCTATTCCTGGTTGAATTCTAGCCTTGCAAAAGGAAAGCAGACCAAAGCCCAAACCCCCAGCCGCACCAGCACCTGGAAGGTTTGAAAAATCGTTTCCAGTACTCTGTTTGACGATATCAGCCAGTTGACGCAGGGCATGATCAAGGATTACCAGTTCTTCAGGCTTGGCGCCTTTCTGCAATCCAAACGTGAATGCAGCTCCGTTCGCACCGCAAAGCTGGTTATTCACGTCTGCTAATGCCGTGATTTCAACATCAAGCACTCTTTTATCCAAATC
>CAYVRH010000286.1:424-2238 GCA_964452955.1 uncultured Anaerolineaceae bacterium
GCCGGCGGCTCCAAGCTCAATTTCTTGACCGGTTTTATCCAAAAAGGACACGCCCAAAGCTTGCGCCATTCCCACACCGCCATCATTGGTGGCGCTGCCACCCAAGCCAATGAATACTCGCTTGCAACCATGTTCAAGTGCTGCCCGAAGCATTTCGCCTGTTCCGAAACTGCTGGTTTTGAATGGATCCTGCTCGCCATCCGAGATCAAGGTCAGCCCTGAAGCCGCCGCCATTTCCAAAACTGCTTGGCCACCAGGAAGGATGCCAAAACGAGCGATTACCGGTTTGCCGAGTGGACCGCTTACTGGGGCAGTCTCATATCTGCCACCAAGTCCGCTTACCAGCGCTTCAACCGTGCCTTCGCCGCCATCAGCTACAGGTAAGATTCTGATCTCTACCTCCGGGTGGATCTGGAGAATACCTTCTTCAACAAAGGAAGCAATTTCAAGGGAACTTGCTGATCCTTTAAAGGAATCCATGGTAATTAAGACACGGGGTGGTTTCGAAGGACTCAAATCAGCCTCGAGGAACAAACTTGTCAAAGCTTAAGCTAGAAAAGGATGGGGCAAAATAACCCAGAGTAATATCGGATAAGAGCTTGATTAACACTAGCCCAAAAGGCACAGATTATGCCGTCCCGGTTATGGGGTGGGAACCTGACCAGTGCCAATCCAACTGAACACGCGCTTTTCGCTCAACAGACCAGCTTCCTCATAAACCGGGTTTGCAGCATCGGTGTTAATCTGCCTGGCTACTGAAACCGACCACTGGATAATGTGTGGGGTTGCGTCCTGTGGTTTGAAGGCCAACGGGACGGTGAACTTGGTGTCGCCGGCATATTCAACCAGGATTTTTTCTTCCGTTGAAGTCAGATCTTGTATTGTCACACGGTACTTCTCATTCGCGCGCAGGTTGGCAACACTTGCCCATTGCAGCGTGACGGTTTCAACCTCCGATCCAAACGAAGATCCGGAAGCCGGCAGCAAGAGATTTGGGGCAGGGTAAGGCGGCATTGGCGTCGCGGTTGGGGTTGGGCCAGGGGTTGGCAGGCGGTCACAAAGCGGAATGATATAGGTCTTTCCGTTGATAATTGTGTCGTTGGTCATCTGGTTATATTCCATGATGGCTGTATGCGACACGTTGTAATTGGCGGCTAAACCGAATAAGGTCGTGTTGGCATCGGCCACGACGGGGATGGTGTTTTCGCAATCTGGGGCAAAGGTGGGGGTTGCTTCGCTCGTGGCTGTCGGTATCGGGGAGGGAGTGAAGGTTGGAACCGGAATGAAAATGGTGGTGCCGGCTGCCCCAAGTGTGCAGGCCGCGTCGAGCTTGTTCTGAAGAATGATCGCGTCAACCGAAATATTGAAGCGGGAAGAGAGCCCGATACAGGTGTCATCATCTGCCAGGGTGTATTCAATAGGCGGAAGTGGAGTCCAGGTTGGAAGAGGTGGTGGAGCCAGAGTCTCTGTTGGGGTAGCTGAAGCAGCCAGGGTTCTTGTTACAGTAGGGGTGGTCGCTTCAAGCGCCCGGGCGTCCTGTAGGGGCTTTAGAAAGGCAAAATAAGCCAAAAGGCCGAGCAAAGCCAGGATCAGAACAGCAAAACCGATAGCGGCTGGCAAGCCCATGCGCACTTCGGATGGTTGACGTGGTTGAATACTGCTGGTTCTGCTTAATTGGGCATTGGCATTCAGTTGTGTACCGCACACCAGGCAACGGCTAGCGTTGCTGGCAAGGCGTGTGCCGCAAACAGGGCAAATTTTGTTGGGGGAAGAGGGTTTTGAGATTGTTTTTTTCATTCGCTAATAAGGTCAGG
>CAYVRH010000287.1:0-2211 GCA_964452955.1 uncultured Anaerolineaceae bacterium
TGGGTTTATTCGAATCGAACGAGTTGGTGGGATTCCCGAGAAAACACTATCTTCATTGCGCGTCTCCATCCAAAACGAAAAAGGGGAGTTGATACCGGGCATTATTGGTGTCAAGTCGCATCACATTACCCCACCTGAAGAGAAATACCTGGTGGATAAGTATCAGACCCTTTATATCGATCTTGGCTGCGACAGTCGCGAAGAAGTGCTTGCTTTAGGGATAGATGTCGGGAGTCCCATCATCTATCGTCCACATTTTGAAAGGTTAATGAATAACAGAATTAGCGGGACATCGTTTGATAACCGTGTTCCTTGTGCTGTGCTGTTGGAGTTGGCAAATAGGCTTGTTAAAACCTCACCAAAAGTTAAGGTTGTGCTCGCAGGAACCGTTCAGGAAGAGTTGACGATTCGTGGAGCCACCACTGTGGCCGCGGCAGTCAAGCCTGCGGCAATTGTTTGTTTGGATGTAACCATGGAGGGCAGGACACCCGACCTCCAAGGACAAAACCATGTGCGGTTAGGTGGTGGCCCCGTAATGTCTCTGTATAATTTCCACGGTCGGGGTACTTTAAACGGCACCATTCCCCACCCAAGCCTTGTAAAGTTGGTAAAAGAAACAGCCGTAGAAGCTAAGATCAGCCTGCAACGAATCGCGATGGTTGGTGGTTTGTCGGAATTGGCCTACATGCAGGTTATTGGAACTGGAATTGCGGGCATCGACATCGATGTCCCCTGCCGATATACCCATTCGCAAGTAGAGACGGCAGATTTGACGGATGTTGAAAAGACCGTAGATTTGATGGAAGCGGTAGTCAACCGGCTGAGCCCGGAGTTTAAAATCACACGGAACTAAAAACCTGAGCAGGGGAAATCATTAAAATATGCAACTAATACGGGATCATTTCTACTTCAACCAGACCTTTGAATCAAAAGAGGCTCTCTTTGAAGCAGTATCAAAACAGTTATTGACTGAAGGCTATGTAAAAAACGGATATCTTGATGCTTTGGTTTCACGGGAAAAGAAGTTTCCCACAGGAATCGAATCCGCGATCAACCTGGCAATTCCACATGCAGAACCCGAGGAAGTTAATCAGAGCACCTTTGTCATTGTTACACTCGCTAAACCTTTGCAATTCGCGAGCATGATGGAACCTGAGAAATTACTGGAAGTCCCGTTGGTCATTCTATTAGTGTTAAATGACGGTAAAGATCAGATTGCTTTTCTGCAGAGAATCACTGACCTTGCAGGAGATAATTTGATGCTGCACGACGTACTCGACAAAGATTACAAAGCGCAGTTCACTTTCTTTACTGATTTTTTCTCGAATCTATAAGAGGAGCATATCATCGAAAAACGTAACCTAAGAACGCCTTTCTTTTCGGTCAATCCCAAAGCCTATTTATTTGGAAAAACGCTTGTTGAACTAGCTATTGAAGCAGATCGACTGGCAGCTGAGCACGATGTGGACGTGTTTTTTACCGGACAGCTGATTGACCTACCGGCAGTAAAGGCGAACACAAAAAGGCTCATCGTCACAGCCCAGCACATGGATTGTTTACGACCTGGCAGAGGAATGGGATCGGTTTTACCAGAAGCACTGGTTGAAGCAGGAGTACAAGCGGTAAGTTTGAACCATGTTGAAAAGCCTTTGCGGCTGGATGTACTTGCCAATACAATCGAACGCGCAAATGAAGTTGGGCTTATCACCATCGTGTGCGCGGATTCAGTGAAGGAAGTTGCGGCGGTTGCTCAACTTAAGCCTGATGTCATCGTATGTGAGCAGACGCGGTTGATTGGAACCGGTATTACCACGGACGAAGAATACATGGCCGTGACAACCGAGGCTGTAAGGTCGATTGATAAAGAGATAAAGGTTGTTCAGGCGGCAGGTGTCAAGAATGGCGCAGATGTCTACCGGTTGATTAAAGAAGGCGCAGATGGAACTGGCTCTTCCAGCGGCATCGCGCTAAACCCTGCAAAGAACGCAATCCTGGAAGAAATGATTCTCGGTTTGGTACGGGCCAGGGATGAAAGGCGATGATGAAGGTTTTTTCTAAAAGACTGTTTCTCGAATCGAATGGTCAACGCACGACTTATCACAATATTTCTGAGCAGGTTCGCCAAGCTGTGATTGAAAGCCAGGTCACTGATGGCATCTGTGTAGTTGCTTCAACACACACAACATGTTCTGTCATATTTGAGGAGTTTTC
>CAYVRH010000288.1:0-2206 GCA_964452955.1 uncultured Anaerolineaceae bacterium
GCCCGAAGAAAACTCGAGCGCGTGACCCCCAAGAAAGCCCTTTCTGAGGAACAGGCTAATTTGCGTAATTCTGAGAGCATCTCTAAAGTGGTCGCTCGCCGAAATTACACGGAAGAGCCAGGTCCAATCAATGCAGGCGCGGTTGGCAAGAAGAGCGTTTACGTGCGCACAAACAAGCGTGGCAGCGAAATCCGCCTGCCTGCTTTGCCTAGTGTGCGCATTCCCTGGCGCGTGCTCTCCGCCCTCATCGTAATCGCCTGCGCAGTAGCCATCTATTACTTCCAGTTCTCAGACCTTTTCAAAGTGAAAAGCATCAATTTGGCTGGAACCAATCGCATCAGTCCACAAGCCTTGCTGAACGCGATGAAAATTCAAGATAGCTCGATGATGGACCTGCAGCCCGAAACTTTGCAGGCCAATCTGCTGGCAGCCTTCCCGGAAATTCGGGATGTGCAGGTCATGACCCGCCTGCCTAATGAAGTGAATATTCTGATCGCAGAACGCCAGCCACTAATCACTTGGTTCCTGAACGAAAAACCCGCCTACTGGATTGACGAAGAAGGTTACACCTTCCCCATTCGCGGCGAACAGATCGGCACACCTTTCTTTATTTATGCTGATGGTGAACCACCCTACCCGCTGGGCTACCCGATGGAATTGCAGGTGAACCCAACGCTCAGCAAGCAGGCGCCCAGGCTCAAACTGAACCCCAGCGTGGATCCAGATTTCGTGCTCTCAGTGCAAAAGCTTAACGAGCGTCTGCCCGAAAGCTACACCCTCAAGTACGAAAAGGCGCAAGGCCTGGCCTGGCAGGACCCCAACGGCTGGACCGTCTACTTTGGCAACCGTTCTGCAGATATGGATCAAAAACTGAATGAATATGATGCCATTGTGAAAGCCATATTGGATAAAAACTTGCAACCATCAATGGTCAGCATGCAATTTCTACACGCACCCTACTATCGATCGGAGCCTTAAGTCATGGAAGAACCTATTGTTGTCGGAATTGACATCGGATCAAACAAGATCTGCACCCTGGTTGCCCGCGTGGAAAAGAACAACCACCTGCGCATTCTGGGTGTGGGTATTGAGCCATCCCAAGGTGTCAGCCGCGGTGTAATCACGGACATTCCCTCAGCTGCCCAGGCCATTTCCCGCTCCGTTGAAAAGGCCGAACGCACTTCAGGGTACGAGATCAATTGTGCCATCGTCAGCCTGGCTGGGTCACATGTTTCATCGGTCAATAACCGGGGCGTGGTGGGCATTCAGGGCCGGGTGATTGACCAGCAAGACGTCTTCCGCGCGCTCGATTCAGCCCAAGCCATCGCCTTGCCTCACAACCGTGAAATTGTGCATGTCATCCAGCGTGGCTTTGCCATCGACGGCCAGGAAGGCATCCGCCAACCTGTTGGCATGCACGGCTTCCGTCTGGAAGTTGAAGCGCATATTATCAGCGCCACCGCTTCCACTATCGACAACCTGCGCAAAGCCGTCCAAATGGCGGGCATCGAAGTTTCCCAGTTTGTGCTTACCCCTTTGGCGGATGGCGAAGTTGTGCTCTCAGAGACCGAACGCGCGATGGGTGCTGCGGTTGTAGATCTTGGCGGTGGTACCACCTCACTATCGATTTACATCAACGGCGATGTTTGGCACACCAACATTTTGCCCGTAGGCGGCAACCTGGTGACCTCAGATATTGCCCAGGTTTTGCATATGCCCCTCGACCAGGCAGAAGAAGCCAAATTATTGCATGGGCATGCCGTCCAGGCGGATGTCAATGCCGATGAAAGCTTCAACGTGGTGCCATTTGGTTCTGACCAGAGCAAGAAAGTTCAGCGCCTGGAGATGGTGCAGGTCATTGAAGCCAGGATGGAAGAAATCTTCGATATGGTCGAGCAGGAAATCAAACGCTCCGGCTATGACGGCATGCTGCCAGCTGGGCTCGTCCTCGTTGGTGGCGGCAGTTTGCTTCCAGGTGTGCGCAAATTAGCCCAGCGCATGACCGCACTGCCCGCCCGAATCGGCAAGCCTGAGAACATCAGCGGGCTTACCGACCAAATCAGCAACCCAGCCTATGCCACAGCCGTGGGCTTGCTGCAATGGGCAATTCTCATGAGTGAGACTAACCAGGAGCTCAAAGATGCCCCTGATAAAAAGTCTAAACGCCCTGCAACTACTGCGGAGAAGTTGCGGAAGGCATTCGGAA
>CAYVRH010000289.1:0-2202 GCA_964452955.1 uncultured Anaerolineaceae bacterium
AGGAATTGAGCGATCCAGCCAACACCGGTGTTATTTATCCATATAGTGGCCAATCAGAATCCGGTCACCTTTATAGTTGGGATGCTGGGATTGATAACCAAGGTTACCTGCACGTGGCGATTCTTGATAATGATGGTCACGGAAAGGAGCGATTATTCTATTGTTCCAATACGGATATCTATGAGGATGGAACAATGAAGCGCTTTCGGTTTATTGTGGACAGTGTATTATCGAATAATCTGGAGGAAAACACAGCCATCGATTTGGATTTTTACATGAATGGAATGACTGAGATCGTCGCGATTTCCTCTGTATTTGAAACAGATTCTAAAGACGCCATCTGGATTGATACTTGTGACGTACCTGGATGCGGCGTACAGGCTTCGTTTAAGGTACCCCTTCCATCGGTCTGGTCTACGCAATCCGTGATCACAGACGTGGAAATGGTTAGTACTGGAACCACACTACGCCTAGGTTTTATTGGGGATAGTAGTGAAACTTCGTATTCGCAGGTTTATTACAAAGCCAATGCCTTATCCAGCGACTTTCCCGTAATGCTCTCAGAAAATCGGTCCACTCAGAAGCGCGTTTTGGGGGGCGTCAAGGTTGATCCACGGCCGCAATCACCTCTCTCAATCAGTTTTTCTGCCTTCTCTTGGGGTGAGATCGATTTTGACACCATTGAATATTATTCATACGACGGTTATGTATCTGCCGAAATCTACAACACCAGTTGCCTCACTTCGCAGGTAGGTGGAGAAAGTGCCTCCAACGGTGTTTATCACTCAGGTGTTTGGCGAGCTTGCGGTGACACCTGGTTCACCACCCAGGCTGAACAGCTTTACCTGCCAGTTATTTCGAAGTAAGTCTCATTTATTGGCAGGACTTAGGTCTGGTTTCAGGAACTAAGTTCGCCATCCCAGCGTGAAAAAGACGCTCTCATCTGAAAGTCTTGGCGTTCTTCGTTTTAGTTCGAGAGCAAGCCTGGTTTTTCTAAAGGCAATTTTGTGGGAGAGGATCATGAAAAAACATATATATCGGCAACTATCTTTCTTCTGTCTGCTTGTTTTACTTGCTGCATGCGTTCCGTATTCATTTTCTCCCCCAACCCAAATTCACATTAATCCTGGCGATCATGTGACCGAACCTGCCATTTCCGTCGACGCGGCTGGCCGCTCGCACATTGCCGGGGTTGTGGATGGTCGCGTTGTCTACGCCCGCACAACCTTTGGGGACCTGAAAACCAAATTGACCATGACGATGACAGGTTCCGGGCCGCTTTGGACCCAATATAACCCGGATGTCGCGGCCACCGATGTGGGCACTGCCTGGTTGGTTTGGTTGGAACAACGAGGGGAATCCAATAAAATTGCCTGCTACCAGCCGATTCTGCTTGTCCCTCCTCCGGGGGGTAACAGCACTAGTTGCATTCGTCTGGTTTCAGATTATTACTCAACAGCAAATGTTATGGTTGTTGCCCGCGGGCATAAGGCTTTTGCCATCTACACAGTCAAAGAATCTTCAGGTCGTGTCGGTTCCATTTGGTACAAGGAATTAACGCATCTATCCAACACTGGTAAGGTGTTCGAGTATTCTGATCCTCAGTCTGGTTATATACATAGTTGGGATGCCGGGATTGATAGCCTCGGCTACTTGCATGTTGCTTTCCTGGATGATGATAACCATGGTTACAAGCGTCTCATATACCGCTCCAATGTCGACACCGAGGGAGACGGTACGATGAAACAAGATTGGCTGATCGGTCCGGATGACAATTTCGAAGAAAGTACGCCTATTGACATGGATTTTTACATGAGTGGTTCGGTTGAGGTAATGGCCATCGCAGAAACGTATGAGATTATTGGTGTGGATCAGATACGGATCCACCGCTGTGCTGCCGATGGATGCTCCACTCACTTCTCAAACGCCGTTATCTTGCCCGCGGCTTGGTCAACCCAATCAGTGATTACAGATGTGGAATTAGTAGGGATTGAAGATTCCCTCTACATCGGATTCATCGGGGAAAGTAGTGCAACCGTGGATGAACAAGTCTTTTACAAATCCAGTGCCTTCACAGGTGACGCACCCTTTATGCTTACAACCGATCGCCCCACATACAAGCGCGGTTTGGATGCAGTCAAGGTCAGCCCTCGGCCAGAATCTCCCTCACCGATCAGCTTTGCTGCGTTCTCGTGGGGGGAG
>CAYVRH010000290.1:0-2196 GCA_964452955.1 uncultured Anaerolineaceae bacterium
ACGATCAGCAGAAGGGCAAAGAACTTGCCACATCCCTGATGGACGAAGGCGCTGACATCATTATGCCAGTTGCTGGCCCTGTTGGCCTCGGTGCCGCAGCTGCCATCAAGGAACGCGGCAATGCCTACCTTATCGGTGTAGACTACGACTGGACCATTTCAGCCCCCGAATATAAGGACATTATTTTTACATCTGTCCTGAAGGCCATGGATCTCAGTGTCTTTACAGTTGCCAAAGCAGTTGTTGATGGAACTTTCAAGGGCGGCCAATATCTTGGTACGCTTGAGAATAAGGGCGTTGGCATTGCACCCTTTGGTGCATTTGAAACAAAGGTACCTGCGGATTTGAAGGCTGAAATTGAAAAACTTCAGGCTGATATCATCTCCGGTGCCCTCAAACTAAAGTAATTAGCTCCAGATCCACGAAACGGGTTGGCCAAAAAACCAGCCCGTTTTTTTAATACCGCTGTGGTAAGATTCAAAAAAAATATTGGTAGGGAACAGATGAATCCAATCCTTGAGCTAAAGGGAATCACCAAACAATTCCCCGGCGTTCTTGCAAGCGATCATATAAATCTCACCTTACATAAAGGTGAAATTTTAGCTCTCTTGGGGGAAAATGGCGCCGGTAAGACCACGTTGATGAATATCCTTTACGGGCTTTATCAGCCCGATGAAGGCGAAATATTAGTCGACGGAAAGTTAACACACTGCGAGTCCCCTAATGATGCCATCGCCAAGGGTATCGGCATGGTGCATCAACACTTCATGTTAATCCCGGTTTTTACAGTAGCTGAAAACGTGATGCTCGGTGATGAAACTGTCAAACCGGGCGGCTTTCTTGACCGCGCCAGTGCCAGCAAAAGAATTACCGAACTCTCACAGAAATACAATCTGGCTGTCGATCCTTCAGATTACGTCAGCGATCTGCCTGTAGGCGTGCAACAACGGGTGGAGATTATCAAACTTCTCTACCGCCAGGCAGAAATCCTGATCTTTGACGAACCCACAGCAGTGCTCACCCCTCAGGAAGCGGATGAACTCTTCGAGATCATGCGTTCACTGAAAGCCCAGGGCAAATCCATCATCTTCATCACCCACAAATTACGTGAGGTATTGGCAATTGCGGACCGCATTATGGTCATCCGCCGTGGCAAAGTCACCGGCGAAGCCCTGCCTGGTGAAGCCGATCAGGAAAAATTGGCGGAGATGATGGTCGGCCGCGAAGTGAACCTGGTAGTTGAAAAAGCAGATAAAGTGCCTGGGGAAGTGATCCTTTCGGTGGAGAACCTCACCACGGTGGATAAAGCCCAAAATATCATGGTTGATGAAGTATCCCTCACCGTCCACGCAGGCGAGATTGTGGGCATAGCTGGTGTGCAGGGCAATGGCCAGACAGAACTCTGCGAAGCCGTAACTGGTATGCAAAAACCTACTGGCGGACGAATTACTTTAATGGGTGAGGATATCAGTAAAGCCAACCCACGCTACATCACCGAGCTGGGCTCTGCCCACATCCCGGAAGACCGCCAACGGGACGGCCTTGTGCTTCCATTCCCGATTGCTGAGAACCTGGTGCTCTGTTCTTACTATCAACCGCCATTCTCAAAAGGTAAGTTGCTTGATTACCCGGCTATCCTGAAAAACGCTGACAAACTGGTAAAGGATTTTGACATTCGCACGCCAGGTTCCTTAACACCCGTGGGTACGCTCTCTGGTGGAAACCAGCAGAAAGTTATCATTGCCCGTGAACTTTCGCGCCCGATCAAGTTTCTGGTTGCTTCGCAACCGACGCGCGGTTTGGATGTTGGCTCAATTGAATACATCCACAAGCGCATCGTGCAAAAACGCGACGAAGGCTGCGCGGTGCTGCTGATTTCGCCAGAACTGGATGAAATTATGGAGCTTTCTGACCGCATCGCTGTTATGTTCCGCGGCAAGATCATTGCCATTAAGAACAGTCATGAAACCACCAAAGAGCAGATTGGTCTGCTGATGGCTGGCATTACGGATAAACAAACAGCAGCTACTCCCAGCGGGGTGAAGACCTCCCCCGAGAATGAAGAGGTCTAACCCATGACTGAAACAAAATCTGATTTGGGAAAAGAAATCATCCGTGAGCTGAACCACGATCCCAAGGAAAGAAAAACGCATAAACGCGGCCTGTGGTCCAGCATATCAATTCCCGTTTTGGCAA
>CAYVRH010000291.1:0-2178 GCA_964452955.1 uncultured Anaerolineaceae bacterium
TTAGGTTAATGTTTATCAAATTATACCGCAGAGCATCCCCCAAAATGAGGTTTTTTGGCTAACGACTATCTGTTTGTCACCTTGAACAATCTGAAAGGTTTGCAAGCAGAGCGTCAGATGCCAATGAGATTTTCAGCCAATTATTGCTCTTGGAAGTTGTAAATCCTTCACCTTATGATGGTCATTTAATTTTTGTCACCCTGAGCAACGTGAAGGGTCTGCTAGTTCAGAATTAGTAGAAGTATGGGCGAAGACGGAAATCTAGGTAAGTCAAAGTTGCAGATCCTTCGTCTCTGCCTTAGGATAACAATCAAAGATTTGTCACCCTGAACGCAGTGAAGGGTCTGCCAGTACAGTGTGAAATGGGGTTAGTTGTAGGGATATTATTGAGAAGGGCTCTGAAAAATCTTTCTCTACCTCTGAAGATGATTGGGAATCAGAATGCAAAACTCTCAAATCAAACTGCAAAATGGGCATGTTAGGCAGCGGATTTTCGAAGGAGAGTTGCCTACTTACCATCCCGCTTCTCATAATAGTTAATCGACTCCAGGTCGTATAGCCCCAACATTCCCATAGCCGTGCGCGCGATGATACGAGATGAATCCGGCCGGCCAAGACTTTTGGAAGCCTCCCTAAACTTGCGCATCTTTTCGGGGTCGCCGATCCAATCAGCCAAGAGTGCCGCCATTTTCTGTGGGTTGGATTCCCAAACACCGGCATGTCGCTGAACAACGTAATCCACATTCCCGTTTTCCTGGCCGGGAATCTTGCTGTAAAGAATAATTGGCAGACCGGCCACAAAAGCTTCAGAGATCGTGCCCGGCCCGGCCTTGGTGACAATGACATCGCAGGCTTGCATGTAGGTAGGCATATCCGTTGTAAAACCAACCACACAAGCCGGGTAGTTGTACTGGCGGGCTTCCAGGCGCTCTTTCAAAGCGGCGTTATTGCCAGTAATGATTACCAACCCTGTCGGAACTTTGGCCGCATCGATGGCAGCCACGGTTTCTTCAAGTGGGCCCATGCCCTCACCACCGCTAACCATCAAAACCAGGGGTACATCCTGGGGCAGGCCAAGCCGTTTGCGCGCCTCTTCCTTGGAAACCGGGTTTCGATAGCCTTCCTTGATCGGCAGTCCCACGATGTGCATTTTCCGTGGGTCAATGCCCAACTTGACACCGCGTTCGAATGCCTCATCCGTGGGGACGATGATAATATCCGAAGCTTTGTTATACCAATACTCATGCGTGCTGATCATGTCCGTGATTACAGTCAGATAAGGTGGGCGGTTCTCACCCAATGCGCGCAGCATCGGTGTATTGATGATGGGGTGAACTGAGATAATCAGATCGCTGGGGTGTTCCTCAATCAATCGGTCCAGGCCGCTTTTCACCAGGGGCCAGGCCAGTGATTGCCATAACCTGGCTGTTGCCCTGGTATTACTGGCCTCAAAAATCAATTCCCAAAAATCAGGGAATTGCGCCAGGTTACTGTAATCCATTCCTGCTTTGTTCAGGGGCGCGGGGGCATAATCTTTGAAGAAATCCACCATTTCCCAGTGCACCCGGCCAGGGAACTCAGCTTGCAGAGCCTCCTGAATGGCCACGGCAGCGGCGCGATGACCACCGCCAGTATCCGAAAATAGGAACAAGATTTTTGGAATTTTATCCATTGCCAGAAGGGTCAAGTTCCGTATCTTTTGTCAGCCAGCGTTTCATGCGGCGTTTAAGATCACGCCGGCTCAGTAAAACGCGATGCTGGCAAGTTTGACATACCAGGCCGATATCCGCCCCCAGCCTGACCACTTCCCAACGAGTCCCCCCGCATGGATGGGGCTTGCGCATTTCCACGTAGTCACCAATATTGATCTCAGGTAGCATCAGAAAAATTATACTCGGGTGCTATAATTCCAGAAAAGTCGTAAAGGCGATATAAGATTTGTGTTCAACTTTGCCAATTTAGACCCTGCCATCCTCATCACCCGCATCATCACGCTTATGATTGCCTTCACGATTCATGAGCTTTCACACGCTTTGGTGGCTTATTGGTTAGGCGACAGCACCGCCAAAGACGCCGGCCGCATTACCCTCAACCCCATTGCCCATATTGACCCCTTTGGCGCGCTGATGCTGCTCACTGTTGGTTTTGGTTGGGCAAAAGCCACCCCCATCAACCCCT
>CAYVRH010000292.1:0-2172 GCA_964452955.1 uncultured Anaerolineaceae bacterium
GTTGCGCAATCAATTGATCTATAACAAAACAGAGCTGATCGCCGCCTACCGGAAGGCCTCACCGACACATGCCTTACCCCAGGCGCTTCACCGTTTACTGGCCGAGTACTTACAAGCCAGCCCCATCCATAGCGGATACGAAAAAGAGCTGCTCACATTTTGCGGGCAGCTCTCCTCAGAAATCCTTTCAGTTCAGCTCTGAATAACTCTGACCGTTGACCCATCCAAAGCTTTGCTAACTTCGATGCGGGTGCTGAAGATATCCTTGAGTTCATCCAGGTGGGTGATGACCAGCACCTTGGCAAAGTCGTTGCTGACCTCGTTGATAGCCTGTACCAACTTGTCACGGCCTTCAGCATCCTGATTGCCAAAGCCTTCATCGATCACCAGCGTTTGCAGGCGGGCCCCAGCCCGATTTGCGAGTACATGCGAAAGCGCCAGGCGGATGGCAAAATTGACCCTGAAGGCCTCGCCGCCTGAATAGGTTTCGTAATCACGGGTACTGCCGCCATCGCTGATGAGGATATCCAGTGTGTCTTGTTTGTCTTTGCGCTTGGCGTCTTTGTAATCGCGTTGGGTGTTGAAGTAGACCGTCATGGCATCATTGGTCAGGCGCTTGAGAATGGCATCCGCGTTTTCCTGCAGTTCGGGCAGGGCTTGTTCGATGAGCAAGGCGGGCACACCATCTTTGCCAAAGGCTTTTTCAAGCTGCTTGAGGCGGTCGATTTCTTTACGGATTTCACTGGATTCTGCGAGCAAGGTCTTTTGGCGTTCACGTTGAACATCAACAGCTTTCAGGCGTTGCTGGGCGCCCCCCAGACGGCGGAGCAAGAGGGCTTCAGCATCCTGCGCCGCGCGCAAGTCCAGTTCGGTTTGGCGGCCATCTGGCAAGCCCGCGCTATCTGCGGCCAGTTTGGCGGCCAACTCAGCCTGCTCACGGGCGAGTTTTTCGCTTTCTTTTTCCTGTTTACGGAGGCGGGCTTCCAGGTCTTTGAGGGCTTCCTGATGATTTTTGGCATCATTACCAGCAATCTCAAGGTGATTAAATTGAGCTTCGATGCTTTCGTTAGCCTTCACCTGTTGTCGCAGGGTCGCATGCCTGGCAGGGTCGTAGCCATATTTGGCCAAATCAGCTTCGAGTATCTGCACCTGTTTTGCCACTTCCGGCAGGATGCTGCCAGTACTGAGTTGGGCGCTTAAGGACTCCAGCTCAGCCGCTTTGCCGGCCTGCCAATCGGCCTGATTCTTCTGCAGTGCTTCCAAACGCCGCAAGAGGCCTTCAGATTGCACTTTGCCATTATTCAACCTGGCTTCAAGCCTGGCAAGTTCCTGTAGTTCCGATTGCTCCTGTTTCAGCGTGCTCAAGGTCTGATTGCGCTCGGATTGTTTGCTGCTGTAAAGCTCGCGTGAAGCATTCAGTTCGGACTCAAGCTCGTTGACAAGGCTTTCGCGGTCGTGCATGGAAAGCGGTTGACCACACAGGGGGCAAACCGCCCCTTCAATCTGGTCCAATTCGTTAACGCGATCCTTCAATTCGCGCCCCTTGCCTTCAATTTGGGTAAGTTCGGCCTGTAGCGTGCCCGATTTTTCTTGCAGGGCAGCTATTTCGGCTTCAAGGGCGGGCCGGCGTTGAACCTGTTTTTCCAGGGTTTCCAGTTCAGCTTCGACCCCCGTGTTTTGGGCTTCAAGAGCTTGAATAGTGGCGCATTCGCCTTCCAGCCGGGCAGCTTCATTTTTCAGCATCTGCAGCTTGCTGATGAGGACTGCTTTTTCCCTCTCTATCTGGGCAATCAAGTCACGGCGCTGCTCCTCGATCGGTCCAACCTGGGCTTGCAAGGTGACAAGGTTTTCCAGCTCCTCACGCAGGCGCAGGTAGGCATCGTAATCTTCCTTTACCTGGGGTGCGCGGTCAAGCTCTGCCTGGCAAGCTTTCAGTTGCTCATTGCGTTTGGCAATCCGGTCAATACTGTCAGCCTGCTCGAGTTCGGAATTTTTCAATAACTGATCAAGCCTCTCCAGGGCTTCACGCTGGGCTTTCAAACGGGTTTCTTCCGATTGCTGCTTCTGTCGCAGGGCTTGCAGTTCAACCATTTTAGCGTGCGCTTCGGCCTTTTCTTTTTCTAGTTCAGCCAATTCCTGCTTGCGTTTGGGCTCTTCATCAATTTCAGCCTG
>CAYVRH010000293.1:0-2162 GCA_964452955.1 uncultured Anaerolineaceae bacterium
TGTAAACAGCCTGTTCGGACTCGTCGCCCCAACCTGAGAAGGTAATAACGGCATCAGGTTCGACGTCAAGCGGGCAGGTACCAGTTGCAGCCGCTTCGGGCTTGGCTGGTTCGGCTGCAGGAGCCGTGGCGGGTTCCGCAGCTGGTGCCGCGGCTGGTTTAGCACAAGCAGCCAAAAGCATGCTGAGCACCAGGATTAGGGATACGACGGTTAGTGTTCTTTTCATTTTTCTCCTTCTTTTCACATCTTTGGTTTTAGAGTTTTCCAAAGATGATGATTACGCTTTTGTAAGTGAACCCTTAAGGTCATCTGAAAGGTCTATCGCAGTGATGATTCGCGGACAATCAATTCAGGGGCGAGAATTTCTGAGGCAGGCGAAGGGTAGTCGCCAGTTTCCAGCCAATTGATCAGGCGCTCAAGGATTAACCTGCCGATTTTGTCTGCTGGTTGGTGGATACTGGATAATGAGGGGCGGGAGAGGCTGGCCGCGGGCACATCATCAAAACCGACCACACCAAATTCTTTGCCGGGCTGAATGTTCGCATCCCGCAGTTTGGCAATAGCCCCGAAGGCCAGTTCGTCGTTCATCGTGACGACCGCGGTCGGCCGAATATCTTCAGGCAAGTCAAGAAGGCGTTCCATACCCGCGTAGCCGACCGCTGACGTGCCTTCACCACGAAATACGAGCCGCTGATCAAGTGGTAGATTGTGATGCTGTATCTGGGTAAAGTAACCTTCCATGCGGTCATTGCCTACCCGCGAATCGGGCGGCCAGGCTAACGCGCCGATGCGCTGGTGGCCTTGCTCAACCAGGTGATCCACCGCGGCTTTGAGCCCCGCGCTGCCATCTACATCAATATAAGGAAAGGCATGGTCATTGCCAGCCCTTCCAAAGGCGTAGAATGGGATTTTATTGTCAACCAGAAACTTGATACCAGGCTCTTCGTAGTTCACTGTGGAGAGCACAAAGCCATCCAGCCTGCGGGTTTGGACAAGTTTTTTGTAATTGGCCACCCGCTTTTGGGCATCGAGGCTGTAAGGAAAGCAAAGGAAGTTGTAACCATAGGTATCGGCGGTTTGGAACATACCCTGCAGGAATTCATCCAAGATGGGGTTGTAGCGGCCTGGTTGGGAAGGCCTCCAGGAGTAACCAATGGTGCGGGTTTTTTGCACACGCAGAGAGCGGGCGGTGAGGTTGGGGTGGTAATCGAGCGCTTCAATGGCGTCGAATATTCTTTTTTCAGTTTCGGGGCTGACGCGCGCCTTTTTGTTCAGCACCTTCGAGACTGTCTGAAAACTTACATTTGCCTGCTTTGCAACGTCCTTTAAAGTGGTTTGCTTTGGCATTTCTCTCTCGTTTATGTTTAGGCGAACGTTCGCCTTAATTATTACACCCGAATCCCAAAAGAGTCAAGGTTTTCTTAACTATTCGTGAACGGATTATTAATAGCCCCAATATTCGTTCTAGGGCTCGTCGCGGTCTGAAAGGCAGGGAAATTAGCGCCCCATAATAACCCTGCCTCAGGGTGGATTTCTCAACACGGATTTTTTTTGCTATCGCCTACACAATAAACAACGGCGGATTGGTGAAAACCGCACCAATCTCGCCCTACGAAAGAGTCCATAATTCCACTATAAATTATCAACATAGATCCCTCCTGCCGTTGGGATGACAGCCAGGCGAAGGGCGAGGCTGACCCTCTCTCAATCGATGCGCCGATATATGGGGTGGTGTATTCTCCGGGATGGTGCCGGTCTCCAGGCCGAGCACCTGCTCTAGGTACCCGTCTTCTTAGAGGTGGGCACGGATCTTTTAGAATCCATTTGTTTATGTAGGTCGCGGTGGAGGGACCAGGCTTGTCACCTTCAGGATAATCTGCCGGACCGCAACCCGACGCTCCACTTGCCTTCACAATGACTAACGGCGGATTGGTGAAAACCGCACCAATCTCGCCCTACAAAGGAAGGTAAAAAAATCGATTTTGTGGTCTACCGACCTCCCCGCGTAAGGTGAGATTGACCTTCTCTTGGTCAATCCGCCGTAAACCCAGATGCAACATAGATCGCCGCGCTTTGCTCGCGATGACTGGTATAGATTATTTGTCATGTTGAGCGCAGCGAAACATCTTCCAAAAACGACTCGCAGCTAGAAGACATCTTAG
>CAYVRH010000294.1:0-2160 GCA_964452955.1 uncultured Anaerolineaceae bacterium
ATGCCAATCGAGCACTGCGAAACCTGCAAGCGGTCACAAACCGAAGCCGCAATCGTCTCCAGGAATTGCTGCAGATCCGTTACTGTCAACATGCGTTCATTGAGCGTTTGAATAACCCGCAAATCTTCTTGCTCTCCATCCCTGAAGAGCCAATTCTCAACCTTTGGAGAAAATACGTTGATCAAAAATTCCAATACGAGAATCGATCCCACCATCACCATGGGCACATAGGCGATGTACGGATTGCCAAACTCCACACCAATTCGGCGTACGGCAGTCGTCATGCCAAGCGTGATCGCCGCTACAAAAGGCCCCCGCAACAACCACCGGAATAAACGGTTACGGATGACACGGTCTGTCCAGGTGACCCCGTAAAACGAGACCACATATGCCATCAGGATGATGAAAAGACCTGTCAGCGCCGCGCCAATACTCGAAATAATCCAGAAAATATCGGGATTTAGAGCGAAGAATGCATTCCCATGAAACAGGAAGACAACCGCGCTTAGCGCTGGGGCAGCCGCACCGGCCAAGAGGTAGATCAGACGCCGCTTGGTAGTAGTGGTCTTTCCCCGTACGAAGGCTCTCACCAGGTTATAAGAGGCCATGGCCATGACCAGCAAATAATAAAGACCGAATCCGAAGGTAACGTCGTTGCGCTCCAAATATGCCATCGGTTGCCGTGTAGCGGCCAGGTCACCAACGATCACTCCTACCCAAACCAGCAAGGCGCCGATCAGCGAGACCAGGTAAATGAGGATTTCAACCTTGCGCCTGCGGCCGCGGCTTGGCCTGCCCGTGAGAGTGAGTAATTCACCGGAAAAATGCAAATAGGCAGCCGGCAAAAGCAGCAAACCTGTCCATTTAACCCGCAGGAAGAATTGAATGGTAACTGGCTCGCTGGAAACTGAAGATAGAGTCTCCCCAGAAAAAATCAGGGCTACGCAGATTAATATCAACCCAAAGGTCTGAACGATACGATCGCGAAAGTTAAAATTGGCCGCGTACATCAGTAAAGCAATCGCCGTGATGGAAACCCCCGCCGCCAGAATTTGGTAGAGGGTTTCCAACACATTACTGATGTAAATCATCGCCGGTAACATGGGAAGGTTCAGCCAATCCTTTTTTCGTAGAAGAGAGCGTCTTCCCCAGTCTGAAAATACGTAGCCATAAACCCGCAGAAACTGTATCCCAACTTTCTTGCTAGTGAAACCATCGGGTCATTCCGTAACGGAATTGCCATAAAGAGCCTATGGAGTTTCCTTTCCACCGCCCACTTCTCAGCCGCTACTAATAAGATGGTGCCGATGCCATTCAGCCTGGCATTTTCCATCACGACCAAATCAGTAACCTGCACAGTATCCGGATAAGCTTTGCCATCCAGGCAGGCAAATGCAATGGCTTCGTTCTGAATTTTGCCAATCAGCACCAGTTCAGATGCTGATAACTGGGAAAGCAGTGTAGCTTTGTCCTTTGGATAGCTAAGGCCTACCGTCCGTGGCAACCTGAACCTTGTCAAGTCAATACTATAGCGATCGCTGGCGCGGGCAATCTCAACTTTATACGAATAATCGCTGCTGGAGTTCGCATCCATGCTGAAAAGCGATGGCCAGTCATCGGTGTGTCCTTTGGTTATTTGCATTTTAGCCATGGCTAATCAGCATTCTCCACTTTGACAATAATGACACAGGCGGACTGTGGCTTGCCTTGGTTATCAAGCGCGTTCAGTCGTAGCATGTAATTACCAGGGTCAAGCGTGTTGGTGTACCAGAAACCGAGGCTCTTATCCACTCTGACCTCGCTGCCGGCGGCCACGGTTTGCCAGTTTGGCCTGCCAACCATGGAAAACTCGTATTCGTAGGATCCAAAAGCAGGGGTGTTTACAGAACCTATGATTTCAACCACGCCAGAAACTGTAGACATGTGTTTCGGTTCAGAGATTTCAAGCACACCTTGCATACAATTGCTTTCAATACCTTCCAGACTGGCCTGAGGGTACGGAGTGGGGGTTTCTGTCGCATCTTCCGGGACTTCTCCAGGTGTCGCTGTCAGCGTAGGTGTTCGTGTTACCGCAACCGTGGGCACAGCAAAAGCCACTTCCTGGCTGAGTTTTTCAGATAGAAAAGTGGCAATGACAAATTCAGCCATCGTCAACAATCC
>CAYVRH010000295.1:0-2142 GCA_964452955.1 uncultured Anaerolineaceae bacterium
CGCCTGAGCGATGGACAGGAAACCAGTCTGATGACCCCCGCGGAGCTGTTGGATTTTTATTGGCGGAGCAACAATACCAGCGAGGAAGAACGTTCCAAGTTAGTGGCTTTGGCTAAAAACCTCATTGACGAGGCCAATGGGCTGGAAGCTTAAGCCAATTTCTTACCACAAAGAGCTTTTACGCGTTACGGATAGCATCCAGCATACGGACCAGGCGAACGGTTTCTTTGACATCATGCACGCGCACAATGGAAGCGCCGTGCAGAATCCCGTAGGCGTTGGCGGCCAGGCTACCCTCCAGGCGATCTTCAGGTGGAAGGTCCAAGGTGTAGCCAATAAAAGATTTGCGTGAAACACCCAGCAGAATGGGGTAGCCCAGGCTCAAGAGCTCTTCTTGTCTTTTGAGCAGCTGCAGGTTGTGTTCAGTTGTTTTGCCAAAGCCGATGCCTGGGTCAATCAGGATGCGTTCATCAGGGATTCCGACAGTCTTGGCTAGGGCAATACTTTCAAGCAGGCCTTTCTTGACCGTTTTGACAATATCTTTAAATTCAACTTTGACGTAGCGCCCACCCAGCTCGGTTTTTTGAGTCTCCACTTTCCTGTCCACATTGTGCATCAATACTGCTGTTGCCTGGTGGCGGGCAACTGTGGCAGCCATGGCAGGGTCTTTTTTGAAGCCCCAAACATCATTGATGATATGGGCTCCCGCATTCAAACAAGCCTCAGCTACACTGGCTTTGTAGGTGTCGATACTGATCGGCACGGTCACGCCTTGCTTACGCAAAGCAGAAAGGGCAGGTAAAAGCTGCGCCAGTTCTTCTTCAGCGCTTACTTGCGCCGCACCCGGCCGGGTGGATTCGGCGCCCAGGTCCAGCACATCCACACCATCACACAGAAAGTTTTCAATCTGTCGCAAGGCTGCATCCAGTGGATTGCCTCTTTTTAACAGGCCGTCACCCGAAAAACTATCCTGCGTTAGGTTGACGATGCCCATCACATAGGTCTTCTTGCCGATTTCAGGGAAGAGTTCAGAATTCATGTTTGCTCAATTCCAAGCAGGTTTTGCTTCCACATAGATTTTAACCGTTTCAATCTGTGGACCCAGGCTATAAACCCGCAGTTTTAGAAGGTTGCCCTCATTTTTGGGGTTGTCCAAGGCAAGTTGCCGATAGCCTACAGGCGAGCCACCATTGCCAAAGGCCACAACGACCGCTGTTGAACTAACTACTTGGCCGCCTTCAAAACTCAGCCTGGCCTCAATCTCTGCAGATTTTCTGTCTTCCGCAATACTGAGCTTTTGATCGAAAATGAGCGTTTTCAGATAGCGGTTGTCTGCCTCTGGTACCGGTAATTCAAAATCGGGATTTGCGGAAAGGATGAAACTGCTTGGGATGGGGGCTGGAAAATAGGCCACCAACGGCAAATCACTGCCTGGTTCAAGAATATTAAGTGGCAATATCGCCACGGCTTCCTGCCTGGTAGTCCCAAGTTTATCCTGCAAAGTCACCAAAGTAGAAGGATTTTCGACCGGCTTACCACTCGTGCTTGAATATTGCACAAAGACTCGCAATCCGCCCGTTGCATCCATGTAAGCAAACACCGGATAAGCCGAATGAGGTGTAGGTGTGGGGAATGGGGTTTGCGTGGCAGGTATTTCTGTTGGTGGCAACGGCGTTGGGCTGAAGCCTGGTGTGGCCGTCACGGGGATCACAAGCGTTGTGTTTTCTCCCATCGAATTTGGGTATACAGAAGGATTGGCTGTTTTCAACGCCTCCAGAGGGATACCATAGCGCAACGCAATTCCAAACATGTCATCATTCTGCTTCACTTGATAGTAAAACGGAGTAGGTGTTTCAGTAGGGGTCGTGGTGGGTGTGTGGCTGGGCATAAGTGTAGAAGTCGCGCTGACCGTGGGTGATAGACTGGGGCTGAGGGTGACCGTCGGGCTTGGTAGAACTGGGACAGCCGTTGGCGAAGGCAACAGGGTGGGTTTTGGGGCACAGGCTGCCAGAAGAACAGTCAAAAAGAGTATGTAGAGGGCTCTTTTTAGCATGTCGGCATTATACCAGCCCAGCCGAGGTGCATTTTCTACTCTATCAGGTTGGCACAGAAGCCCAGTTTTTTAGAATTCAAGTAAGATAT